>CALEZJ010000136.1 GCA_937927885.1 uncultured Paracoccaceae bacterium
GGTCGGCTGGAGCCCCGAGCGCATCGCCGCGACGACCTTTCTGGACGACGGGCTGGAGGCCGCGCGCGCCCCTGTGGATGTGGTGATCGAGGCCACCGGCGCGCCCGAGGCCGGGCTGAACCACGCCCGCGCCGCGCTGGACGCCGGGCGCCATGTGGTGATGGTCAATGTCGAGGCCGATGTGCTGGCGGGTCCGGTGCTGGCGGCGCAGGCGCGGGCGGCGGGGCTGGTCTATTCCATGGCTTACGGCGATCAGCCGGCGCTGGTGGCCGAGATGGTCGACTGGGCGCGCGCCGCCGGGTTTCAGGTCGCCGCGGCGGGGAAGGGGACGAAATACCTGCCCGAGTATCATGCTGTCACTCCCGACGGCGTCTGGCCCCATTACGGCATGACCCCCGAGGCCGCGCGCGCCGCGGGGATGAACCCGCAGATGTTCAACAGTTTTCTGGATGGCACCAAGTCGGCGATCGAGATGGCGGCGATTGCCAATGCCTGCGGCCTGGATGTGCCCGAGGGCGGGCTGGCCTTTGTGCCCTGCGGGGTCGACGATCTGGCGCGGGTGCTGCGCCCGCGCGCGCTGGGCGGGCAACTGGAACGTGACGGCATGGTCGAGGTGGTCAGCTCGCTGGAGCGCGACGGTCGGCCGGTGTTTCGCGATCTGCGCTGGGGGGTCTATGTGATCCTGAAGGCGCAGAACGACTATGCCGCCGCTTGCTTTGCGCAATACGGGCTGAAGACCGACGACACCGGGCGCTATGCAGCGATGTACAAGCCCTTTCACCTGATCGGCATGGAACTGTCGGTCAGCGTGCTGTCCGCCGCCCTGCGCGGCGAGGCGACGGGGTCCAGCCGCGAATGGCGCGGCGATGCGGTGGCGGTGGCCAAGCGCGACCTGAAAGCGGGCGAGGTGCTGGACGGCGAGGGTGGCTATACCGTCTGGGGCCGCGCCTGTCCGGCGGCAACCTCGGCCCGGCGGGGGCTGCTGCCGATCGGCCTTGCCCATCGCGTGCGGCTGCGGCGCGATGTGGCGCGCGGTGAAAACCTGGGCATGGCCGATGTCGATCTGGACGAATCGCAGACAGCTGTGCGTTTGCGCCGCGAGATGCTTGCCGGTTGGGCAGGGTCACGCTAGTTTTTTCCACTGTCGCGCCCATTTCAGGGCAGCGGGGCCTTGCCTCGTGGGCACGCAAAATCGTCACTTGAGCTTTTGATCACAACTTCGCACAGTCGCAGGAAAGGTCTTGAGAGCCTTTGCGACAACAACCGCCCGAAAAGGGCCCAACGGAGAGACCGGACGTATGACGAAACTTCTGACTTCGACCGCATTGACCGCGCTCGTGCTGAGCGCTGCCGCCGCCCAGGCGCAGGTTGTCAATGTCTACAACTGGTCGGACTATATCGCCGAAGACACGCTGGCGGCCTTCACCGCCGCGACCGGGATCACTGTCAACTATGACGTCTATGATTCGAACGACACGCTGGAAGCGCGGATGCTGGCGGGGTCGTCGGGGTTCGATGTGGTCGTGCCGACCGGCGACTTCCTGCAGCGTCAGATTTCGGCCGGCGTCTATCAGCCGCTGAACCGTGACCTGCTGCCGAACCTGGCCAACATGGACCCGGCGCTGATGGCGTTGGCCGAGGCCTTTGACCCGGGCAACGCGCATTCGGTGATCTACCTGTGGGGCACCACCGGGATCGGCTATAACGCCGCCGCGGTCGCCGCGCGCATGGGCGAGGATTACGAGGTCAACTCGTGGGATATCCTGTTCAACCCCGAGATCGCCAGCCGCTTTGCCGATTGCGGCATTGCCTGGCTGGACTCGCACACCGAGATCCTGCCCGCAGCCCTGCGCTATATCGGTCGCGAACCGGTCACCACCTCGGAGGATGATTTCAACGCCGCCGCCGAGATGCTCCAGCAGGTGCGTCCCTTCGTGCGCTACTTCCATTCGTCGCAGTATATTTCCGACCTGGCCAACGGCGAGATCTGCCTGGCCATCGGCTGGTCGGGGGACATCCTGCAGGCCGCCACGCGCGCCGAAGAGGCGGGCAACGGGGTCGAGGTGGGCTATGCGATTCCCAACGAGGGCGCGCATCTGTGGTTCGACCTCTTCGCCATTCCGGCCGACGCCCCGAACCCGGAAGGCGCGCATGCCTTCATCAACTTCATGATGGATGCGCAGATCGCGGCGAACAACACCAACTATGTCGCCTATCCCAATGCGAACGCCGCCTCGACCCCGCTGATCGACGAGGCGATTCTGAACGACCCGACGATCTATCCCTCCGACGAGGCCCGGGCCGGTTTCTGGACCCTGCGCCCCTATGACAGCCGCACCGACCGGGTGGTGACCCGCATCTGGACCCGCCTGCGCACCGGGCAGTAAGCCCCTTGGCCCCGTCCGCGTGTTGCGGGCGGGGTCCTTTCGTTCGGAGGCCATTTCATGCCCAGCAATCCCGCGATCGCCGCCAACACCCGCCCCTGGCGCGATCCTGCTGCCAAGCCGTTCATTTCGATCAAATCCGTCACCAAACGCTTTGGCGATTTCACCGCCGTCAACGATGTGAGCCTCGACATTTTCCGGGGGGAATTGTTCTGCCTCCTGGGTGGATCGGGCTGCGGCAAGTCCACGCTCTTGCGCATGCTGGCCGGGTTCGAAACCCCGACCGCAGGCCAGATCATCATCGACGGTCAGGACATGGGCCGGGTGACGCCGGACAAGCGCCCGACCAACATGATGTTCCAGTCCTATGCCCTGTTCCCGCACATGAGCGTGGAAAAGAATGTGGCTTACGGGTTGATGCGCGAGGGCAAGTCGCGCGCCGAGGCCTATGAGCGTGTCGGCGAGATGCTGAAGCTGGTCAAGCTGGACCAGTTCGCCCGCCGCAAGCCGCATCAGCTCTCGGGGGGGCAGCGCCAGCGGGTCGCGCTGGCGCGGGCGCTGGCCAAGCAACCCAAGGTGCTGTTGCTCGACGAACCCCTGGGTGCGCTGGACAAGAAGCTGCGCGAGGAAACCCAGTTCGAACTGGTGCGCATCCAGGAGACGCTCGGCATCACCTTCATCGTTGTGACCCACGATCAGGACGAGGCGATGACGCTGGCCACCCGCATCGGCGTGATGACCGAGGGCGTCATCAAGCAGGTCGGCGAGCCGCGCCAGATCTACGAGACGCCCGCCTCGCGGTTCGTCGCCGATTTCATCGGCTCGGTGAACCTGTTCGAGGGGCAGGTGCAAAGCCTCGACGGATCGCAGATGCGGGTGCGGACCACCGATCTGGGCGAGGTTCTGGCGCCGTCGGCCCCCGGGCTGTCGGTGGGCCAGACCATCTGGCTGGCGATGCGCCCCGAGCGCGCCTGGATGACCCGCGACGTGCCGCCCGACGGGGTCAACACTGTTCCCGGCGTGGTGCAGGACATGGGCTATGTCGGGCATATGTCCTCGTATCTGGTACAGTTGGCGAATGGGCGGGTGATCCGCGTCACGCAGGCCAACGAAGGGCGACGCGACAATCCGATTTCCTGGGACGAATCCGTGCATGTCAGCTTTGATCCCCCCGATTTCCGGGTGCTGACCGAATGAGCGACGCCCTCCCCACCCCCCGCCGTTTCCCGCTGACCGCCGGCCTGATGGCCGGGGTTGGCGGGCTTCTGGGAGCGACCGCTGTCGGCTGGCTGGGCCTGCCGCCCAATGTCGCGCTGTTGCTGAGCATCACGGTCGGCGTGGCGCTGCTCGCCTTTGCGCTGGGACGAGTCATGGGTTGGTCCGACCGATGGATGGTGATCGCCATTCCGCTGGGCTGGTTTCTGGTCTTCTTTCTGGTGCCCTTCTTTGTTCTGGGCCGCATCTCGCTGAGCGAGGCGATCATCGCCCGCCCACCCTATTCGCCGCTGTGGGACACCGCGCCAGACGGCAGTATCGAGATCCTCGCCAGTCTGCAGAATTACGGGTTCATTCTGGGCGAGTCGCTCTATCGCAACGCCTATCTGTCGTCGATGCAGGTGGCGGCGGTCTCGACCGTCTTTGCGCTGCTGATCGGCTATCCGATCGCCTATTACATCGCCCGGTCCGAGGAACCCAAACGCTCGATCCTGCTGCTCATGGTGATCCTGCCGTTCTGGACCTCGTTCCTGTTGCGCGTCTACGCCTGGATCGGCTTCCTGCGCCGCGAGGGGGTCATCAACAACCTCCTGCTGTGGGCGGGCATCATCGACGAGCCGCTGGTGATGATGCAGACCCCCGGCGCGGTCTATGTCGGCATCGTCTATACCTATCTGCCCTTCATGATCCTGCCGATCTATTCCGCCCTTGAAAAGATGGACGGATCGCTGATCGAGGCGGCCGAGGATCTGGGCTGTTCGCGCCTGTCGGCCTTCTGGCTGGTCACCTTTCCGTTGTCGCGGCCGGGCATCATCGCCGGCTGCTTTCTGGTCTTCATCCCGGCGATGGGCGAATTCGTCATCCCCTCACTTCTGGGCGGGTCGCAGACGCTGATGATCGGCAAGGTGCTGTGGGAGGAATTCTTTTCCAACCGTGACTGGCCGGTGGCCTCGGCGGTGGCGGTGGTCCTGCTGCTGCTGCTGGTCGTGCCCATCGTACTGTTCCAGCGCAACCAGCAACGCCAGCAGGAGGCCGGGAAATGAAGCACCGTCTAAGCTGGTTCAACGTCACCTCGCTGACACTGGGCTTCGCCTTCCTGTATCTGCCGATGCTGATCCTGATCATCTTCAGCTTCAACGATTCGCGGCTGGTGACGGTCTGGGGCGGCTTTTCGACCCGCTGGTATGGCGCGCTGTTCCAGAACCAGCAATTTCTGGATGCCGCATGGGTCACGCTGAAGGTGGCGCTGTTTTCCTCGACCCTGGCGACGGTGCTGGGAACCATGGCGGCCTATGTGCTGGTCCGGGCCGGGCGCTTTCCGGGCCGGACGCTGTTTTCCGGGATGAGTTATGCCCCGCTGGTCATGCCAGAGGTGATCACCGGCCTGTCCCTGCTGCTCTTGTTCATCGCCATCGGGTTGGACCGGGGCGTCTTCACCATCGTGCTGGCGCATACCACCTTCGCCATGTGCTATGTCTCGGTCGTCGTCTCATCGCGGCTGATGACCTTCGACCGTTCGCTGGAAGAGGCCGCGCTGGATCTGGGCTGCACGCCGTTCGATGCCTTCCGCTCGGTCACGCTGCCGATCATCATGCCGGCGGTGATTTCCGGCTGGCTGCTGGCCTTCACCCTGTCGCTGGACGATCTGGTGATCGCCTCCTTCACCTCGGGGCCGTCCTCGACCACGCTGCCGATCAAGATCTTCTCGGCCGTCCGCCTTGGCGTCAGCCCGGAAATCAACGCGCTGTCCACGATCGTGATCAGCATCGTGGCGGTGGGGGTCATCACCGCCTCGCTGATCTCGAAGCACACCATCGCGCGCAGGCAGCGCGAAGAGATGGAAGCGGGGCATGGGTGATCCGGCGCATCTACGAGGATGCGGCCTATGGCGCAGGATCGCTTGACGGCTGCTACTGGACGGACACGATTGCCGATCCGGGCGACTGGCCATCGCTGACCGGACAGGCGCAGGCTGATGTCGCGGTGATCGGCGCGGGTTTCACCGGGCTGAACGCGGCGCTGGAACTGGCCGGCGCGGGCGCCGATGTGGCGGTGGTGGACCTTCACCGGCCGGGCTGGGGCGCCTCGGGGCGCAATGGCGGCTTTTGCTGCCTCGGCGGCGCAAAGGCGGGACGCGACACCCTGCTGCACCGTTATGGCGAGGTCGAGCTCCGCCGCTATCTCGCGGCCGAAAAGGCGGCGATCACCCATGTCCGCGACCTGCTGAACCGCCACGACATCGCCGCCGACACCCATTCGCAGGCGGGTGAATTGCAACTGGCGCACCGCCCGCGGGACTTCGCCGCCCTGCGTCGGAACGCCGACCAGACCGCGCGAGACTACGGCACCGAAGTCAGGCTGATCCCCCGCGATGACCTGGCCGCCGAGGGGATGGCGGGACCGGCCTTCCATGGCGGCATGGTCGTCCCGCTGGGCTTCGCGCTGAATCCCCGGAAATACCTGCTGGGCCTGGCCGATGCCGCGCGGAATGCCGGCGCGCGCATCCATGCCGACAGCCCCGTCCTGTCGATCACGCCCCGGAACGGCGGCTGGCACCTGACCACGCCACAGGGCAGCCTGCTGGCCCGCCGCCTGCTGGTCGCAACCAACGGCTATTCCTCGGACGACCTGCCGGGCTGGATGCGCGCCCGCTATTTGCCGGCGCAATCCAGCGCGATCATCACCCGCCCGCTGACCGGGGCCGAAATCGCCGCGCAGGGCTGGACCACCGACCTGATGGCCTATGACACACGGCATCTGCTGCATTATTTCCGCCTGATGCCCGACCGCCGCTTTCTGTTCGGCATGCGCGGCGGCATCCGCTGGACAGCAGCCGCGCATGCCGAAATCCACCGGATGATCACCCGCGACTTTCATGCCATGTTCCCCGCATGGGGCGGCGTCGAGATCACCCATTTCTGGTCCGGGCTGGTCAACCTGACCCGCGATCTGGTGCCCTTCGCCGGCCCGATTCCGACCATGCCGGGGGTCTTCGCCGCTTTCGGCTGGCACGGGAACGGCGTGGCGATGGCAAGCTGGACGGGGCGGCAGGTCGCGCATCTGATGCTGGACCGGCCGCATGACCTGCCGGGCTTCTTCAGCCGCCCGCCCGCGCGGTTCGAGCTTGGCCGGTTTCGCCGCCTGTCGCTGCGCGCGGCTTATGCGGCCTATGGGCTGCTGGACCGTTAGGAATCGCGCTGCAACAGGTCACGGGTGAACAGCTTGTCGGCCACATCGGCCAGATCGTCATGGCGGCGGTTGGCAACGATCAGGTCAGCCCGCGCCTTGAACTCCTCCAGATCGCGGATCACGGGCGAGTTGAAGAAATGCTCCGCCTCCAGCGCAGGCTCATAGACGATGCAGGGAATGCCTTGCGCCTTGATCCGCCTCATCAGCCCCTGCACGGCACTGTCACGGAAATTGTCCGAACCTTCCTTCATCACCAGCCGGTAGATGCCCACCATCCGCGGTTGCCGGGCGATGATCTGTTCGGAAATGAAATCCTTGCGGGTGCGGTTGGAGTCGACGATCGCCGCGATCAGGTTCTGCGGCACCCGGTCGTAATTCGCCAGCAACTGCTTGGTATCCTTGGGCAGGCAATAGCCGCCATAGCCGAAGGACGGATTATTGTAGTAATCGCCGATCCGCGGATCCAGAGAGACCCCTTCGATGATCGGGCGCGGATCAAGACCGCGACTGAGGGCATAGCTGTCCAGCTCGTTGAAATAGGCGACGCGCATGGCCAGAAACGTATTGGCGAACAGCTTGATCGCCTCGGCCTCGGTCGATTCGGTCAGCAGGACCGGCACATCGGGTTTCTCTGCCCCTTCCAACAGCAGATCGGCAAAGCCCCGCGCCGCATCCGTGCGGTCGCCGACGACGATCCGGCTGGGATGCAGGTTGTCATACAGCGCCAACCCCTCGCGTAGGAATTCGGGCGAGAACAGGATGCGGTCGGTCCCGTGTTCCTCGCGCATCCGGCGGGTGAAGCCGACGGGGATCGTGGACTTGATCACAACCGTCGCATCCGGCGCGATCCGCCGGGCCTGCGCGATCACCGCCTCGACCGAGGCGGTGTCGAAATAGTTCGAGCGAGGATCGTAATTGGTCGGCGTGGCGACGATGACATATCTGGCACCCGTCAGCGCCGCCCCGGCATCCGTCGTCGCGGTCAGGTCAAGCTGGCGTTCGGCGAAGAAGCGGGCGATCTCGCGATCCTCGATGGGGCTTTCGCGACGGTTGACGGCATCGACCCGGCCCGCGTCCACGTCCAGCGCCATGACCTGATGGCGCTGCGACAGAAGGACGGCATTCGACAGGCCGACATAGCCCAGACCCACAACGGCAAGTTTCATCGCCGACACTCCAATCACCAGAACGCAGCCCTTCTAGGCCAGCCGCCGGGCCGCGTCCACCGGATCAGAAATCCCAGTCCTCATCCTCGGTCGCGACCGCCTTGCCGATGACATAGCTGGACCCCGAGCCGCTGAAGAAATCATGGTTCTCGCTGTCGGGCGACAGGGCCGCCAGAATCGCCGGATTGACCTCGCAGGCGCTTGGCGGGAACAGTGCTTCATAACCCAGGTTCTGCAACGCCTTGTTGGCGTTGTAGTGCAGGAACGCCTTCACATCCTCGGTCAGGCCGATGCCGTCGTAAAGCTCGGCCGTGTATTTCGCCTCGATATCGTAAAGGTCGAAGATCAGCGCAAAGGCAAAGTCCTTCAATTCCTGCTGCCGCTCTGCCGACAGCTTCTCCAGCCCGCGCTGATATTTGTAGCCGATGTAATAGCCATGCACGGCCTCATCGCGGATGATCAACCGGATCAGGTCGGCGGTATTGGTCAGCTTGGCGCGGCTGGACCAATACATCGGCAGGTAAAAGCCCGAATAGAACAGGAAACTTTCCAGGAAAACGCTGGCGATCTTGCGCTTCAGCGGATCGCTGCCGGCCTTGTATTCGTCCAGAACCAGCCGCGCCTTGGCTTGCAGATGCGGATTTTCCTCGGACCAGCGGAAAGCCTCGTCCACCTCCTTGGTCAGGCACAGCGTCGAGAAGATCGAGGAATAGGACCGCGCATGCACGGCCTCCATGAAGGCAATGTTCGACAGCACGGCTTCCTCGTGCGGCGTCACCGCATCGGGCATCATCGAGGGTGCCCCGATGGTGTTCTGAACCGTGTCCAGCAGCGTCAGCCCGGTAAAGACGCGGATGGTCAGCTCCCGCTCCTCGGGCCGCAGCGTCGCCCAGCTTTGCACGTCATTCGACAGCGGCACCTTCTCGGGCAGCCAGAAATTGACGGTCAGCCGGTTCCAGACCTCCAGATCCTTGTCGTCCTCCAGCCGGTTCCAGTTCACCGCGCGCGCCACGGTCCGCATCACCTGATCCTTCATCGCCGAAGAACCCCTCTCATCTCTGGTGTTCACATATGTCGCGGGGATCACAGGGTGCAGGACACGCAGCCCTGAACCTCGGTTCCCTCCAGCGCGGCCTGCCGCAACCGGATGTAATAGATCGTCTTGATGCCCTTCTTCCACGCATGGATCTGGGCACGGTTGATGTCGCGCGTCGTCGCCTCGGCCGGGAAGAACAGCGTCAGCGACAGGCCCTGATCGACATGTTCGGTCGCCGCCGCATAGGTGTCGATGATCGCTTCGGGGCCGATCTCATAGGCGTCGCGGTAATAGTCCAGGTTCTCGTTCGACATGAAGGCGGCGGGGTAATAGACACGCCCGATCTTGCCTTCCTTGCGGATCTCGATCTTCGAGACGATCGGATGGATCGAACTGGTCGAGTTGTTGATATAGCTGATCGACCCGGTCGGCGGCACCGCCTGAAGGTTGCGGTTATACAACCCGTGCTTCATCACATCAGCCTTCAATGCGGCCCAGTCCTCGCGCGTCGGCAGCACGATCCCCTCGAAAACCCGTGCGACATCGGGCAGCGCGGGCAGCCAGTCGCGGTCGGTATATTTGTCGAAGAACGTCCCGTCGGCATATTTCGATTTCTCGAAATCACGGAAAGTCGCGCCCTTTTCCCGCGCCAGCAGGTTCGAGGCCCGGATCGCGTGATAGGCGACGGCGGCGAAATAGACGCTGGTGAACTCGATCCCCTCAGGGCTGCCGTAATGAATCCGCTCACGCGCCAGAAAGCCGTGCAGGTTCATCTGGCCAAGGCCCACCGCATGCGCCTCGTCATTGCCGCGCCGGATCGAGGGCACGGCGTCGATGGCCGACATTTCCGACACGGCGGTCAGCGCGCGGATCGCGGCTTCGATGGTGGCGCCGAAATCGGGGCCGTCCATGGTGGCGGCAATGTTCAGCGAACCCAGATTGCAGGAAATATCCGTGCCAAGGTGGGAATAGGACAGGTCTTCGTTATATTCGCTGGCCTCGTTCACTTGCAGGATTTCGCTGCACAAATTCGACATGCTGATCCGGCCATGCACCGGATTGGCGCGGTTCACCGTATCCTCGAACATGATATAGGGATAGCCGCTTTCGAACTGGATTTCCGCGATGGTCTGGAAGAATTCGCGGGCGTTGATCTTGCGCTTGCGGATACGCTTGTCGTCCACCATCTCGGCATATTTCTCGGTCACCGAGATTTCCGAGAACGGCACCCCATAGACCCGCTGCACGTCATGGGGTGAAAACAGATACATATCCTCATTCTTCTTCGCCAGTTCAAAGGTCACGTCGGGGATGACCACGCCGAGGCTCAGCGTCTTGATGCGGATTTTCTCGTCGGCATTTTCGCGCTTGGTATCCAGGAAGCGCAGAATATCGGGGTGATGGGCGTTCAGATAGACCGCCCCCGCCCCCTGCCGCGCACCCAATTGGTTGGCATAGCTGAAGGAATCCTCCAGCAGCTTCATCACCGGAATCACGCCCGAGGACTGGTTTTCGATCCCCTTGATCGGTGCCCCGGCCTCGCGGATATTGGTCAGCATCAGCGCCACGCCGCCGCCGCGTTTCGACAGTTGCAGCGAGGAGTTGATCGACCGGCCGATGGATTCCATGTTGTCCTCGACCCGCAGCAGGAAGCAGGAAATCAGCTCGCCCCGAGATTTCTTGCCCGCGTTCAGGAAGGTCGGCGTGGCAGGCTGGAACCGGCCCGACAGCATCTCATCCATGAAGCGCAGTGCCAGCGCCTCATCCCCGCGCGCAAGGGTCAGCGCGACCATGACCACGCGATCCTCATAGCGTTCCAGATAGCGCTGCCCGTCGCGGGTTTTCAGCGTGTAGCTGGTGTAATACTTGAACGCGCCAAGGAAGGTCGGGAAGCGAAATTTCTTCTCATAGGCCGCGTCCCAGATGGCGCGCTGGAAATTGCGCGAATACTGGTCCAGCACCTCGGGCTCGTAATAGCCTTCATCGACCAGATAGCGCAGCTTTTCGTCCAGATTGTGGAAGAAGACCGTGTTCTGGTTGACATGTTGCAGGAAATACTGCCGTGCGGCCAGACGGTCGGCATCGAACCGGATGCGGCCATCCGCATCGTAAAGGTTCAGCATCGCGTTCAGCGCGTGATAATCCAGATCCGTCTTTACGCTGTCAAGCATTCCAGCCCCCGCAGTTTTTCCAGCCCCTCGCGCACGCGGGCCATATCGGTTTCGGTTCCGGCCAGTTCAAAGCGATACAGGACCGGAACCTTGCATTTCTCGGCGATGACACGGGCCGCAAGCGCATAGGTGGCGCCGAAATTGCGGTTGCCCGTGCCGATGACGCCGCGCAGCAGGGCGCGGCGGTCGGGATCATTCAGAAAGCGGATCACCTGTTTCGGGACCGCGCCCCGCCCCTCGCCATCGGCAAAGGTCGGGCAGATCAAGACATAGGGCGCGCGCGGCACCGGCATCGGATCGACCGGGCTGATCGGGATCCGGTCGGCCGCCAACCCCAGCATCTCGACGAAACGCGCCGTGTTGCCCGAGGCCGAGGAATAATAGACCAATCCCGGCACGCCCGCCGCCGCTCAGGCCAGCCGGCCGATCATGTCGGGGCGGAACCCCGCCCAGTGGGCATCGCCCGCGATCACCACCGGCGCCTGACGATAGCCAAGCGCCGTCACCCGCTCCATCGCCTGCGCATCCTCGGTCAGGTCGATGACGGCATAATCCAAGCCGCGGGCATCCAGCGCGCGAGTGGTGGCGGTGCATTGCACGCAGGCGGGTTTGGAATAAACGGTAATGGTCATGCCCTTCTGCTCCTCATTTCTCTGCGGCGGTCGGGGGGCGGGACGGCATAAGACCGGCGCAGGCAGCGCCGCTATCCGTCATCACCCCGGACCCACCGTCCGGTTGATTTCTGTCGCCATGGCAGGTTTCCTGGCTTGCAGAGTTTCGCGCGGCTGGCCTTCCCGGTCGTCCCAGTGGCATCCCCAGCCTTGCACTCTACTTACAGTTGCGGGGGCAGCGCCGGCCTTACACCGGTCTTCCCGTTTACCCCCCGACGAGTCGGAGGCACCATAGCCACATCATTTAGACAGCAGAGCGGCGCAGTCGTCAACATCTTGTCACAGAGAAGGGGGAAATTCTGGCGGACGGCTGCCATGGACCGCGATCCAGTCGCCCGCGCCCGACAGGACGGCATCATAGACCACTCGCCCTATGGCGGCACCGATTTCGGTGTGAAGTCCGGCATATCCGCCCCTTCCTGCATCACATGCCAGCGCAATGCAATCCGTTCCGGTGCCGGTTGCCGTACCGGAAGGCAGTTGCAGATTTGCCGCGATCACCGCCGCCGTGCGCGCCTCGGCGGCAATGGTCAGCGCCTCGATCATCGCCGCTTCGGTCAGCCCGGCCTCCAGCAGCAGGGCGATGTTGATCGTGCCCCAGGTCGTGGGCGCGAAACGGCGATGCCCGACCCGCTCGGCATTGCCGAGGCCGACCGTGGCGATGCAGGTCGCGGCACCGCTGCGGGCATGGCGCAGATGTTCCAGCCCGCGCGAGGTCATCATGCCGACCGCATCGCCCATGCCGCGTTCGGCCATCCGGCAGGCCAGCCAATCCGAGGCATCAAGGCCCGGCATCAGGTCAGCGTCGCGCACCTGCCGCCACAGGATATGCCGGGCGGTCACGAAACCCGGATTGCAGGGCGCGAAGGACAGGATACGCCGGGGCCGACCCAGATCAAGAGTCAGCCAAGGCGGTTCCAGCCGCCATGCCATGCCACCGCTGTCCTGTCCGGCGCTGTCCATCCCACCCCCTGCCACCCCGGCCCCTTGCATGCCGCAAGCCATGCAGCGGCGCAACGGATCACGGCCCAATCAGGTCCAGCGGCGGGGACAGCA
>CALEZJ010000137.1 GCA_937927885.1 uncultured Paracoccaceae bacterium
GCCGGGGATCTTGGGGAACTGACGGGTAGGGTGGGGTTGAACCCCACCCTACGGGCTCACCTCCAGATCGGGTTCGACCAGGCCCGCCGCCCGGCGGCGTCGATCACCGAGACCCGCAGCCAGGGACTGCCCTCCATGCGGTCCAGCGACACTTCGGTGCGCGTCATCGAGCGCCCGTGAACCCCCATCGCCCCCTGTCCGCGCCCCATTGCCACCACCGACACCACGGCCGAGGATTCGACCACCACCTTGCGCCCCTCGATGCGCACATCGTGCAGCAAGGGTCCCTGGCTGGAATAGAAATCGCCCCGCTTCAGCGCGGCCAGCAGCGATTCGGGCGTGTTTTCCGGGGCCTTCACCATCACCCAGCCGCCGAAATGGTCAGGTTCATGGAAATGGGCGTCGTCGGTGGCGATCAGGGAGACCCGGCGTCCCTCGCTGAGCAACTGATCGGCCAGGGCAAAGCCGTCGGGCCGGTCGCAGCCCATGGCGCAGCCGTGGTTGTAGATTTCCACCGCATGGGCGGCGTCGATCTCGCGCATGTCCTCGGGCGTCAGGCCGGACCATTGCGGATGCGCGATGGCGACAAAGGCCCCGGCCTGCACCGCCCGCCGGGCGATGGCGGCGCCGCTTTCCTGTCCCGGCACCGGGCGGAAATGCGGGGCGTTGGGCCGGGCGAAATCGGGGGGCAGGCCGACGGCGAGGATATGCCACAACTCGCCGTTTCGC
Organism: uncultured Paracoccaceae bacterium; assembly: GCA_937927885.1. GTDB lineage: Bacteria > Pseudomonadota > Alphaproteobacteria > Rhodobacterales > Rhodobacteraceae > Pararhodobacter. The sequence continues at coordinate 730 of CALEZJ010000137.1, forward strand.
TGCGCGCCCGAATGCAGTTCGGCTCCCAGAAGGGTGGTGAAACCCTCGGTGCGATAGGGCAGGGTGTCGGTGATGGGATAATCGTAGAGGCCGATGAAATGATCCGTCAGCGCCATGAAGTCATAGCCCTCGGCGCGGTAGCGGCGGCAGACCTCGTCGGGCGGCAAGTCGCCGTCCGAGCGGTTGGAATGCGTGTGCAGGTTGCCGCGCCAGAAGCGGCCGGGGGCGGTGAAGGCGGACAGGCGGGACATGGGAACCTCGGTGTTGCGCCAGCGCAGCCTAGCGCGGCCTTGGCGAAAATCCAGCCGGGGCGGCGATGTTGGGGGGTGGCCGGGTTGCCCTGATCGGCCTGACCCCCCTATCCAGCGCCGCCCTTGCGCGCTAGACCGGCGCGAAAGCTGACAGGACCCTTGCCATGACCATCCACCTTTATCGTAACGATCTGCCCGACGGGCTGGACCTGGGCCCCGTGGTCGCCATCGACTGCGAGACGATGGGTCTGAACCCGCACCGCGACCGGCTGTGTCTGGTGCAGCTTTCGGGGGGCGACGGCGACGCGCATCTGGTGCAGATCAGTCAGGACCAGACCGACGCACCGAACCTGAAGCGCCTGCTGGCGGACCCTGCGGTGCTGAAGCTGTTTCACTTTGGCCGGTTCGACATCGCCGTGATGCACCATCGCTTTGGCGTGCTGGCCGCGCCGGTGTGGTGCACCAAGATCGCGTCAAAGCTGGTGCGCACCTTTACCGACCGGCACGGGTTGAAATATCTGCTGGCGGACCTGCTGGGCGTCGACATTTCCAAGATGCAGCAGACCTCGGACTGGGGTGCGCCCAAGATCACCGCGGCGCAGCGCGATTACGCGGCGTCCGACGTGCTGTATCTGCACCGGCTGAAGGCGGCGCTGGACGGGATGCTGGCGCGCGAGGGCCGCACCCATCTGGCGCAGGCCTGTTTCGACTTCCTGCCGACCCGCGCCGCTCTCGATCTGGCGGGCTGGCCGGACGAGGACATCTTCGCGCATTGAGGGGGGCGGGCGCGATGGCCACAGGCAGGGGCAGCGCGGGCTATTCACGCCTTGTCGGGGTGCTCAAGGTGGTGCTGCCGCTGACCGCGCTGGTCCTGCTGTCGCTGGTCTTCCTGACCGCGCGCACCATCGACCCCACACAGGCGATCGAGCAGGCCGAGATCGACGTCGAGGATCGCGCCCGCGACCCCCGTCTGTCGGGCGCGCGGTTTGCCGGCGTCACGGTCGACGGCGCCGCCATGACGATCGAGGCCGCGACCGCGCGGTCGGACCCGACCGGGGCGATGCGCCTGAGGGTGACCGGCCTGTCGCTGCTGGTCGAGGGGGCGGACGGCGCCACCTTTACCGCGCGGGCGGCCGAGGGGATGCTGGACCGGGGTCTGGGCCGGTTCGAAATGGAGGGCGGGCTGGAGATCACCGCCTCGCCGGGCTATCGGCTGACAACGCAGCGGCTGTCCGGCCTGCTGGACAGCACGCGGCTGGTGGCGCCCATGACGGTGTCGGGTCAGGCCCCGGCGGGCGAGTTCACGGCGGGCCGGATGGACATGGCGGCCATTGCGGCCCCCGATTCCCCCTCCGGCACCGGTTACCGGCTTGTGTTCGGCGGTGGTGTACGGTTGTACTATCTGCCAGTGGAGTGAGGATCCCCCGATGCCGCGACTTGTCCCTTGCCTGATCCTGCTTCTGGCCCTTCTGGCGCCGCCCGCCCTTGCCCAGGACGTGCGGGTCACGTTCGGCCAGTCGCTGCGGCTGGACGGCAGCGCGCTGGAGGTGACCGCCGACAGCCTGACCGTGGACCAGACAACGGGCGCGTCGGAATTCAGCGGCAACGTGCTGGCGGTGCAGGGGGGCATGCGCATCTCGGCGGCCTCGTTGCGGCTGGAATACGACCGCTCGGCACAATCGGGGGGGCAGCGCATCGGACGGGTGATCGCCTCGGGCGGGGTGCTGATGGCGACGCCGGACGAAGCGATCGAGGCGCGCGAGGCTGTCTATTCCCTGTCCGCGCAGACGCTGGAAATGACAGGCGGCGTGATGCTGGTTCAGGGCGCCAACATGTTGTCGGGCGAGCGGTTCTTTGCCGACCTGCGCAACGGGACCGGCAGCATGCAGGGCCGCGTGCGCACGGTCATCCAGCTGGATTGAGCGTCTTGACCCTGTCGGCCCCCGCCGCCACCGGCCTGCGGATCACCGGACTGAAAAAGGCCTACAAGCGTCGGCAGATCCTGCGCGGCATCGACATGGAGTTGCACCGCGGCGAGGTCGTGGCGCTTCTGGGGCCGAACGGATCGGGCAAGACCACCTGTTTCTATTGCATTGCGGGGCTGGTTCCCGCCGATGGCGGAAAGGTCGAGATCGACGGCACCGATGTGACGGGATGGCCGATGTATCGCCGCGCGCGGCTGGGGATCGGCTATCTGCCGCAGGAAATGTCGATCTTTCGCGGCCTTTCGGTCGAGGACAACATCCGCGCCATTCTGGAGATCACCGAACCCGACCGCGCGCTGCGGGCCGCGCGGCTGGAGGAATTGCTGCACGAGTTCCATATCGAGCGGCTGCGCAAGTCGCCCGCGATGGCGCTGTCGGGGGGCGAGCGGCGGCGGTGTGAAATCGCCCGCTGTCTGGCCTCGAACCCGTCTTTCGTGCTGCTGGACGAACCCTTTGCCGGGGTCGATCCGATCGCGGTCGGGGACATTCGCGGGCTGGTCGGCGATCTGACCGCGCGGGGCATCGGCGTGCTGATCACCGATCACAACGTGCGCGAGACCCTTGAGATCGTGGATCGGGCCTATATCCTGCATGACGGGACCGTGCTGATGAGCGGCACGCCCGACGAGGTGGTGGCCGATGCCGATGTGCGCCGCGTCTATCTGGGCGATTCCTTTCGCTGAGGCCGAACGATGACGCTGGCGCCCCGGCTGGAGCTGCGGCTGCAGACGCGGCTGGCGCTGACGCCCGAATTGCGGCTGCGGCTGTCGCTGTTGCGCATGGGGGCGGGCGAACTGGACGAAGCCCTTGCGCGCGAGGCGGCGGCCAATCCCTTTCTGCGCCACCAGCCGAGGGCGCCCCAGGGCGCCGCGCTGCCGGCCGAGGCGCTGCTGGCCGCGCCGGGCCCCTCGCTGGACGAGGATCTTCGGGCGCAACTGGGGATGATGGCGCTGGCGCCCGGGGTTCGGCGGCTGGCGGAACGGCTGGTT
>CALEZJ010000138.1 GCA_937927885.1 uncultured Paracoccaceae bacterium
CCCTTGGCCTGCCCCGCCGCACCCTGAACGACAAGATGCGCCGTTACGGGCTAGGCGAGGCTGAGAGCTGATGCACTACCCCGCCAGCGCTCGGGCGATGACCAGCCGCTGGATATCGCTGGTACCCTCGTAGATCTGGCAAACGCGCACGTCGCGCCAGATCCGTTCGACCGGGTAGTCGCGGGTATAGCCATAGCCGCCAAAGGTCTGGATCGCTGCCGAAGCCACCTTTTCCGCCATTTCCGAGGCAAACAGTTTGGCCATCGAGGCCGCCTGCAACGCATTCCGGCCATTGTCCTTGAGTGCGGCGGCATGCAGCACCATCTGGCGTCCGGCCTCGACCTGCGTGGCCATGTCGGCCAGCCGGAAGGCCACCGCCTGATGATCGATCAGCCGCTTGCCCATGCTTTCGCGCTCGGTCGCATAGGCGACTGCGGCATCGAGGGCGGCGCGTGCCATGCCCACCGATTGCGCGGCAATCCCGATCCGGCCCCCTTCAAGGTTCGACAGAGCGATGCGGTATCCTTCTCCCTCGGCCCCCAGAAGCGCTTCAGCGGGCAGTTCCAGATCCTCGAGCGCAATCTGCGCGGTATCCGAAAGATGCTGGCCGGTCTTGCGTTCGATCGAGGCCACGCGCCAACCCGGCGTGCGGGTTGGCACGACAAAGGCCGAAATGCCCTTCTTGCCCACCTCGGGGTCGGTCACGGCAAAGACGATGGCAACATCGGCATTCCGGCCAGAGGTTATGAACTGCTTGACCCCGTTCAGGACCCAGCCGGTATTGGTGCGCCGCGCACGGGTCCGCAGGGCCGAGGCATCGGAGCCCGCCTGCGGCTCGGTCAGGCAAAAGGCACCCAACATGCCGCCCGCCGCCATGGGACGCAGAAACTCGTCCTTTTGCGCCTCGGTTCCGAACCGCAGGATCGGCACGCAGCCGACAGAATTGTGCACCGACATGATGGTCGAGATCGCGCCATTGCCCGCCGCGATTTCTTCAAGCGCGCAGGCATAGGCGATGGTGTCGGTCATTGCGCCGCCCCACTCCTCGGGGACCAGCATGCCCATCAACCCTAGCGCGCCCATTTCCGCGATCACCGCGCGGGGAAACTCGCCACTTTCGTCCCATGCGGCGGATTGCGGCGCCAGTTGCTCGCTGGCAAAGCGCCGCGCCATGTCGCGCACCATCGCCTGCTCTTCGTTCAGGATCATGTCCGTCCTCCCGCCCTGCCCTGCGGCGACCATACTGGGGCGTCAGCCGGTCGGGCAACAGCGGCGCGGGTCACTCCAGCCTTGCGGGCAGGTATTTGACGCGACGTATCGGGATCGAGGATTCCAGCGAGGCGACACCGGGCAGCTTGGTCAGCCTGCCGGTCAGGAAATGTTCGAACTCGTCAAGGTCGCGCACCGCGACGCGCAGGAGATAATCGAAACTGCCGGTCATCAGCCAGCAATCGACCACCTGCGGGCAAAGCCGCACCTCGCGCTCGAAGGCGACCAGTCGGTCGTCGATCTGCCGGTCCAGCCGCACCGAGATGAAGACGTTGAAGGCAAAGCCCAGCTTGCCTTCGTCGATGCGGGCGCTATAGCCGGTGATGTAGCCTTCGGCCTCCAGCCGACGGATGCGCCGCGCGCAGGGCGAGGGCGACAGGCCGATGCGCTCGCCCAGTTCCTGATGCGTCAGACGCGCCTCGCGCGACAGTTCGCGCAGGATGCGGCGGTCGATGTCGTCGAGATCATTGGGCATCGCGCCGGATTCCCCCTCATTTCCCCAATTTGACGCGGGTTTCCGGCAAAGTCTGTGTCAGGCCCCGCCGGAATTGGCAAGAACCGCTGCGCATCTGGGATCATGATGGCGCACCGAGGGAGGATGCGATGACCCGGCACCTGAAGACCATCGAACAGCGGCTGTTGTGGCTGTCACACTGGATGATCCATCACGCCAACCATGTCCGCCCCAAGGTGGACGGGATCAAGC
>CALEZJ010000139.1 GCA_937927885.1 uncultured Paracoccaceae bacterium
GGCCGAGGCACAGGGCATCCGCGCCCGCGCCATCGGCTCGGTCTGGTCCTCGACCGCCGAGGCGCTGGGAATGACCCCGGTGTCCATCGCCTTCAACGAGGCCTACGAGGGTCTGCAGCGCGGCGTGTTCGACTGCATGGTGATCAACCCGAACCAGTATGTCGACGGGCTGACCCTGCGCGATGTGGCGCCGGAATATGTGCCGGTCACCTTCGCGCAACTCCAGGCCTCGACCTGGGTGATGAACCTCGACACCTGGAACAGCTTCCCGGTCGAATTGCAGAACTTCATCATCGAGGCCAACGCCCGCGCCGCGCAGGCGATCTGGCAGGGCTATCTGCGCATCGAGGCGCGCGCGGGCGAACTGATCGCCTCGGGCGGGGTGCGCACCAATGACGTGTCGGAACTGGAGCCCGTCGCAGCGGCACAGCGCGCGGCCTATGTCGCGGCGATGGCGGCAAACGCGCCCGCGGCCGTGGGCGACGGACAGGCGGTCATCGACGCCTATCTGGCGCGCATCGCCTACTGGACCGGCGTTCTGGAGGAACAGGGCATCCCGGTGGCCGAGCGCACGCCCGAGGCCATCGTCGAGGCCTTCCGGGGGCTGGGCGACATCGATCTGGGACCGTTCATCGCCCGCTTCAATGCCGAGGTCCTGCCCGGGCTGATGGTGCAGTAACGGGTCCGATACCCGCTTGCCCCCGCCCGGCCTCTTGCCCGGGCGGGGGCGACCTGTCACCCTGTGCTCGACCAGACCCGAAGGCCGCGCCATGTCCGATGCTGACCCCTTCAGCCCCTGGCCCCTGCGCCTGATCGACCGTCTCAGCGCCCTGTTCGCGATCCTGGCGGCGGGCGCGCTGGTGCTGCTGGTCTGCACCGTGACCATCGATGTCGCAGGGCGTAGCTTGTTCCACCGCCCCTTGCCGGGCGCACTGGAAATCACCGCGCATTGGTGGATGCCGATGCTGACGCTGCTGGCCATGGGCTTTGCCGAACGCGCGGGCGAACAGATCCGGGTGACGCTGCTGCTCGATGCACTGCCCGCGCGCCTGCGCCACGGGGTCGAGGGGGCTTTCGCGCTGGCCTCGGCGGCATTGCTGGCGCTCTTGGCCTGGTACACGCTGCAAGAGGCCCTGCACGGCGCCGCGCTGGGGCGCACGACGGCCTCGCGCCCGCCGGTGGCGATCTGGCCATTCGCCTTTGTCGCTGTCGGGGGGCTGGTGATGCTGGCGCTGCAATGCCTGGCCTCGGCCTGGCGGGGATTTGCGCGGATGGTGCGGGCATGAAGGGCGGCAGGACGGCTGCGGTTCTCTTCGCGCTGGTGCTGGCGGCATCGCTTGCGGCGGGCTGGGCGATGCTGGGGCTTGGCCTGTCGCGTCAGTCGATCGGGATTCTGGTGATCGCGCTCAGCATCCTGCTGTTGCTGATGGGCCTGCCGGTCGGCATCGCCATGCTGGGCGCCGGGGTGCTGGGGCTCTATGCGATGAACGGCCCGCGCGTGGCGATTTCCACCATGAAATCCGTGGCCTACGACAGCACGGCCTCGTGGTCCTACAGCGTCATTCCCATGTTCATCCTGATGGGGATGCTGCTTTGGAAAACCGGTCTGACCTCGGCCGCCTATGACACGGCGCGGCGCTGGCTGGGCTGGCTGCCGGGCGGGCTGGCGGTGGCGACGAATTTCGCCGGCGCAATTCTGGCGGCGTCGAGCGGCAGCACCATCGGCATCACCTATGCCCTCGGCCGGGTGTCGATCCCCGAGATGCTGAAATCGGGCTATCATCCCAGGCTCGCGGTGGGGTCCGTCGCGGCTGCGGGCACGCTGGGCCAGATCATCCCGCCGTCGCTGCTCCTCGTCATCTATGCCGGCGCGGCCTCGGTCCCCATCGGGCCGCAGTTGCTGGCCGGCGTGGTGCCGGGGATCCTGCTGGCGATCGCCTTTGCCGTGACCATCATCGGCTGGGCCGTGCTGTTTCCGTCCGAGGCACCACGCCAGTCGGCGCTGGCCGGAGGCTGGCCGGACCGGCTGCGGTCACTGGGCGGCGTCGCGCCGATCGCGGTGGTGGTGCTGATCGTGGTCGGGGGTCTTTTCTCGGGGCTGGTCACCGCGACCGAGGCCGGGGTGTTCGGCATGCTGGCGGCGCTGGCCCTGGGCGTGATCCACCAGCGCCGGCAGCGCGCGCCGTGGCCGGAAATCGGCCGACTGCTGCGCGAATCGCTGGTGGCGACACTGTCGGGAACTGCGGCGATCTTCCTTCTCATCATCGGCGTGGCGGTGCTGTCGCGGGTAATGGCGCTCAGCCAGGTGCCCAATGCGCTGGCGGGGGTGATCGTGGGCTCCGAACTGGGGCGCATCGAACTGCTGATGATCCTGATCCTCGTCTATCTGGTTCTGGGCATGTTCATGGACACGCTGGCCATGATGCTGCTGACGATTCCCGTCCTCTTGCTGCCCCTGCGCGCGGTGGGGGTGGATCCCCTGTGGTTCGGGGTGTTCCTGGTGATCATGGCCGAGGTCGGGCTGCTCACCCCGCCGCTGGGGATTCTCGCCTTCATCGTGCACCGCATCGCGGATGATCCGCAAACAAATCTGGGCCGAAAGATCCCCCTGACGACCGTGTTTCAGGGCGTCGCACCCTTTGCCCTGACTGCCCTCGCGGTCCTGATCCTGTTGATCCTCGTGCCGGAACTGGTGACCTGGTTGCCCGGCGCCAGCCAGGGGGGCTAGTCCCCCGGCAGCGCATGAGGCCGGGGCCGACCCTCAGTCGGGCAAGGCCGCGACAATCCCCAGCCCGCGGTGTAAACTCGCGGAATGTCCGGGCGGCAAGGCGGCGTCCAGCGCGCCATGAACCTGTCGCCAGACCTCGACCGCGCCCTGCATCACCGCCACCCCCCGGGGTGTGATGCGCAACCGGCGGGCGCGACCGTCCGCTGGATCGGCCTCGATGACCAGAAGCCCGCGCCGGGCCAGCGGTTTGACCGCAGCAGTCAGGGTCGACGGGTCCATTCCCAGAAACGGCGCCAGCCGTCCGATCGGCGGCGGTTCGGGCTGGTTCAGCGCCATCAGCAGCGAAAACTGCCCGTTGGTCAGGCCAAAGGGCCGCAGCGCCGCATCGAACCGGCGCGCCAGCCGCCGCGCGGCACGCTGCACCGCCAGACACAGACAGGTGTCGCGGATGTGCAGCACGGTCTCGACCGGCAAGAGGTCCGGGATTGTTTCTGGCATGATTATTTGATATCAAATAATCATCGCCGCCGCAATCCCGCCATCCCATTCCCCCGGACCGGATTCCCCATGACCCCGAAAAACTCGATCTGCCTCTGGTTCGACCACGAAGCCGAAGACGCGGCGCGCTTCTATGCCTCGGTCTTTCCGGACAGCGCGGTAAGGGCCGTGCATCGCGCGCCCATGGACAACCCCGGCACCCGGGCCGGGGCTGCCCTGGTTGTCGAATTCACGGTCTGCGGCATTCCCTGCATCGGCCTCAACGGCGGGCCGGTCTTTCCACAGACCGAGGCGTTTTCCTTTCAGATCGCCACCGATACGCAGGAGGAAACCGACCGCTACTGGACCGCGATCACCGGCAATGGCGGCCGCGAAGGCGATTGCGGCTGGTGCAAGGACCGCTGGGGCGTCAACTGGCAGATCACGCCGCGCGCCCTGACCGAGGCCATCGCCGCCGGGGGTGACGAGGCGAAACGCACCTTCGCGGCAATGATGACCATGCGCAAGATCGACATAGCCGCCATCGAGGCGGCGCGCCGGGGGGGCTGAGTCCATGGCAAGG
>CALEZJ010000140.1 GCA_937927885.1 uncultured Paracoccaceae bacterium
CATTGACACTGCGCGCCGCTGCTGCCCAGTCTGGCGCAAACGGAGGCTGCCATGTTCCCAGTCCTGACACGCGATCAGGTCGAACCCCTGCTCGACTGGATCACCATGAGCGATGCCCTGGCCGATGGGCACCGCCTGCCGTCGGCGCAAATCCGCGATGTGCTGCTGGCCCAGGGGGACAACCGCCTGTTGTCGCGGGCGGCCTGGATCGACGGGCTGGGCGCGGGTGTGAAATCGGTCACGGTCTTTCCCGGCAATGCCGCGGCAGGCATGCCTTCGGTGCAGGGCGCCATGCTGATTTTCGATGCGGTCACCGGCGCCATCGAGGCCGTCATCGACAACGCGCTGATCACCCGCTGGAAAACCGCCGCGGATTCGCTTCTGGGCGCGCGACTGCTGGCGCGGCGGGACTCGCGCCATCTGCTGATCCTTGGCGCGGGCGCCGTCGCCGAGTCGCTGATCGAGGCCTATCCCTGCGCCTTCCCGGGACTGACCATCTCGATCTGGGCGCGCCGGGCCGAGGCCGCCGGGGCGCTCGCCGCGCGCCACCCGGGCGTGCGCGTGGTCACCGACCTGCCCAAGGCCGTCGCCGGGGCCGACATCGTCGCCACCTGCACGATGACCCGCGAGCCGATCCTGAAGGGGGACTGGCTGCGCCCCGGCCAACACATAGACCTGATCGGCGCCTATACGCCCGAGATGCGCGAGGCGGACGACACAGTCCTGCGCCGCGGCCGGATCTTTGTCGACAGCCGGGCGACGACCCTCGGTCATATCGGCGAATTGCAGATCCCGCTGTCACAGGGCGTGATCCGCGACGACGACGTGCTGGGCGACCTGCACCAGTTGGTGGCCGGCACCAGCGGGCGCAGGCAGGACGACGAGATCACGGTGTTCAAGAATGGCGGCGGCGCCCATCTGGACCTGATGACCGCCCGCCTGATGCTAAGCCGCTGGCGCGCGGCACGGAAAGAGCCCGAGGGGCCCTTGCGGTAATTGACCTTTAACCCTGAGTGGTTAGAGAGGAGCCATGTCGCGATTCTTGGAGCCTGAACAGAGGACGTTGGCCTGGGTGCGCAACCAGGTCGGGACCGGACTGCGGGATGCCCGGGCCTTTTTCAGCCAGCGATTGTTCTGGGGCCTGATCGCGATGGGGGTGATGGTGACCGCCCTCGCCGGACCCTATGGCACGTTCGAATACCTCACCCTTGCCGAGCGGCTGGTCTATTGGGGGGTGTCCATTCTGGTCCCGGCCCTGGTCGCGACAACGCTCTCGCTGATCGCACTCCGGTTCAGCGAGGCGGTCGGAATTCCGTGGATCGTCAGCGCCCTGCTTGCAGGGGGCCTCACGGTGGGGCCGGCACTGGGTGTCGTGATCGTGCTGGAAGATGTTCTGGCCGGACCGCCGGGCACCACGGCGCCAAAGAGTGTCTCGCAGCTCTTTCCGCTCGTTGCCGGGCCGGTGCTGGGTGTGACCGTGATCGTCAACGCAATCCTGGTCCGTTTTCAGGCGGGCGTCAGGGCGGGCAGGCCGGAAGGCGCGACGCCCGGCTTTCGGCAGGATGCACCGGACCTCGCGCGCCACGGCGCGGCGGGGCCCGTCCAGCCTCCGCGGCTCGTCTCGAGCCGTGTGGACGGGGCGCTGCCGCTGCTATTGCAGCGCCTCCCGCCGGAACTGGGCCGCGATCTGGTCTGCGTGCAGGCGCAGAACCATTATCTGGAGGTGACGACCAAGCAGGGCAAGGCGCTGGTGCTGATGCGGCTTGGCGATGCCGAACGGGATCTTTCCGTGATCGACGGGCTGCGGGTGCACCGCTCGTGGTGGGTGGCGCTGGGACATGTCGCGTCTTACAGCCGGACCGAAGGGGGCGGCGCCAGCCTGACCACCTCGACCGGGCAGGTGATCCCCGTCGCACGCAACCAGCGCGAGGACCTCATCGCCGCGCTGGCACGGCTGCGATCGGCGGCCGAGTGATCATTCGAGGCGCGCGGGGAACCCCTCGGCCCGCAGGTCGGTGCCCAGCACATCCTCCAGCAGTTTGACGATCTGCGTCGACTGCGCCGACCCGCCGTAAGCCGCCCGACCCTTGAGGAAGGTCTGTTCCGTCATCGAGGCCAGATCCAGCGGCACCCCGAATTCCCGCCCGAACTGCGTGGCAAATCCCAGGTCCTTCAGCGCGAGGTCCATGGTGAAGGCGATGTCATAGCTGCCGTTCAGGATCAGTTGTCCTTCGGTTTCGTGCACGAAGGAGGTGCCGGACGAGGCCGAAATCGCCTCCCAGGCGGTTTTCAGGTCCAGACCGCCGCGCTTGGCCAGCATCAGCGCCTCGCCATCGGCCACGAGATGGATGAAGGCCAGCATGTTGGTGATCACCTTGATGACCGCCGCCGAACCGACCGGGCCCATGTGGAAGATCCTGTTCCCCATCGCCTGAAGGGCGGGTTTGTGGCGCGCGAAAACCGCGGCCTCGCCGCCGATCAGCACGGTGATTTCCCCGCGCGCGGCCAGATGCACCCCGCCCGTGACCGGGCTTTCCAGCACGCCCATCCCCGCCGCCTGCGCCATCGCGGCCAGTCGCGTGATCTCGGCCCGGCCGAGGGTCGACATCTCGATCCAGTCGGCGCCCGGTGTCATCGCGGGCAGGATGCGGGTCAGCACCGCCTCGCTGACCGCGGGGGACGGCAGACAGGTGATCACCGCATCGGCCCCGGCCACCGCGGCCTCAGGGGTATCGGCCCAGGTCACGCCCAGCGCGTCAAACCGTGCCCTGTGGCTGGAATCGCGGTCATGCACCGTCAGCGCGAAACCGGCGCGCGCCAGCGAGGCGGCCAGATGCCCGCCCAAATTCCCCAAGCCGATATAGGCGTAGCGCATTCCTGTCCCCCCTGCTGCAACCCGGGACGACTGTGGCCCGGACAGGGGGGACGGCGCCCGCGCAAAGGCGACGTGGCAGTGTCGCCTTTGCGCTGCGCGCTCAGTTCGCCGCGATGGCCGTCGCGCTGATCGGCTGCGTGCGCAGATCGAGGCAGGGGCCAAAGGCGCCTGCCCAGCCCGAGGGATAGGAATCGGCCATGAAGGTCAGGGTGAAGGTGCCCCAATGCGGCGAGGCGAATTCCTCGACGGGGTCGACCATGTCGGTCACGCAGGTGTCCGGTCCCGCGGGCGCCACCCAGACGCCGGTGTAGGTGCCGCGTCCACCCGCCACATCGGCTGCCAGCCCCGGCACGAAGAGGCGGATCGACACGCCGGAATCCTCGTCGTCCAGACGCAGGACGGCGGTCGTGCCGATATCGGTTTCCCACACCACCGGGCCATGCTGCGAAACCCAGACCTCGTCGGCGAGGGCCGGCGCGGCAAGCGCGGCGAGGGACAGGACAATTCCGGAAACAAGACGCATCGAGACCTCCAGCAACCATGCCCGCGCAGATTGGCACGGCAAGCGGCCGCGAGCCAGTGGAATTGCAGGGGCTTCTTGCCGGGCGCCCTGGCCTGCATTAGGGATTGGAAAACCGAGGAAAGGTCATCCATGCGCATTCTGGTGACGAACGACGACGGCATCAACGCTCCGGGGTTGGAGGTGCTGACCGCCATCGCCACCGAGATCGCCGGGCCCAGGGGCGAGGTCTGGATCGTCGCCCCCGCCTTTGAACAATCGGGCGTCGCGCACAAGATCAGCTATACTCATCCGATGATGCTGGCCAAACTGGGACCGCGCCGTTATGCGGCCGAGGGGAGCCCGGCGGATTGCGTGCTGGCAGGGCTTTACGAGGTGCTTCAGGGCGCGCGGCCCGATCTGGTGCTGTCGGGGGTGAACCGGGGCAACAATTCGGCCGAGAACACGCTCTATTCCGGCACCGTGGGCGGCGCGATGGAAGCCGCGCTTCAGGGCCTGCGCGCCATCGCCCTGTCGCAGTATCTGGGCCCGCGAACCGAAGAGATGGCGGGCGGCATGTTCGAGCCCGCCGTGGTTCATGGCACCGGGGTGGTGCGGACCCTCCTGGACAAGGGGCTGTGGGACGACACCGATTATCGGCTGTTCTACAACGTGAACTTTCCCGCCGTTCCCGCCGCAGAGGTCAAGGGCATCAAGGTGGCCGCGCAGGGCTTTCGCCGCCATGCCGCCTTCGGGGTCGAGCCGCATGTCTCGCCCTCGGGGCGCAAGTTCCTGTGGATCAAGGGCGGCCCGCAGCAGATCGCCACCCTGCCCGGAACCGACGCGGCGGCCAATCTGGACGGGTGGATTTCGGTCACGCCGATGCGCTGCGACCTGACGGCGCATGACACGCTGCAATCCCTGGCGGAGCGTCTGGAATGACCGACGCCGAGCGCGCCGAGAAGGTCATGCGCTTCATCTATGCGCTGCGCTCGAAGGGCGTGACGGATCAGGCGGTGCTGCGCGCCATGGAGCGGATCGACCGGGGCGTCTTTGTCCGCGGCACCTTTGCCGAACGCGCCTACGAGGACACGCCGCTGCCCATCGCCTGCGGCCAGACGATCAGCCAGCCCTCGGTCGTCGCCCTGATGACCGAGGCGCTGGAGGTCACACCGCGCGACAAGGTGCTGGAGGTGGGCACCGGATCGGGCTATCAGGCGGCAATCCTCAGCCAGTTGGCGCGCCGGGTCTATACCGTGGAACGCCACCGCACGCTGATCGCCGGCGCACGCGCCGCTTTCGAGGCGCTGGGCCTGCACAACATCACCGCGATTGCGGCGGACGGGTCTTACGGCCTGCCCGATCAGGCGCCCTTTGACCGCATCCTGGTGACCGCCGCCGCCGAGGACCCGCCGGGCACGCTGATGGAGCAATTGCGCGTCGGCGGCATCATGATCGTGCCGGTGGGCCAGTCGGATGCGGTGCAGACCCTGATCAAGGTGCGTCGCACCGAAACCGGGTTTGACTATGAAGAACTGCGCCCGGTGCGTTTTGTCCCCCTGCTCGAGGGGATGGGCCGCGACTGATCCCCCCTGCGACGCGCCCGTGCCCGAAAACCCTGCGCGGTTTCCCGCAACACGTTGTGGTGATGGGCTGTCATATCGGGAAATTTCGGCTATACATGGAAAAAAGACACCGGGGCGCGATCTGCCGCAACCCGGGGCGCGTGCAAGGCGGACAGAGCATGAGCAGTTTTTCGACCCCCTTTTCGGGCCAACGCCTGTGGCTGGCCGCGGTGTTTGGCAGCACGGCATTGGCGCTGGCCGGATGCGGGGGCGGCGGCATGTCAGATCTGGACTGGGACCTGCGCCCGTCCGGGCGGTTTTCGACGGCCGACGCGGCCCGCGAGTCAACCGCAGCCCGCCCGGCCGCGGATGCGCGGGGGGTCATCTCGTATCCCGGCTATCAGGTGGTGGTCGCGCAGCGTGGCGATCGGGTCAGCGATGTGGCCAGCCGCCTCGGGATCGACGCGCGCAGCCTCGCCGAACACAACGCCCTGCCCCCCGACACCGCGCTGCGCGGCGGTGAACTGCTGGTGCTGCCCGGGCGGGTCAGCGAAAGCGTCACCCCGCCGTCGATCACGGCAACCCCGCTGGGGCCGGTGTCGGCGGCGCCCGCGGGGCCC
>CALEZJ010000141.1 GCA_937927885.1 uncultured Paracoccaceae bacterium
ACGCACCGCGTTTCCCCGCCCGCCGCTCGCAGCGCAGGCCGAGTGCCTTTGGGGCACCCGGCGTGCGGGGACACCCATAGCGCGTGGCCTCGGCCAAGGACGCGTTGCACGGATCAATTTCCCGATTTGCGGGCGCAAGAGGGACGGGCAGTGGTCTTGTCAGCCCTCTACCCGCGGCGCGGCCCCCTTGGCATGCCCCGCCGCAGCGGCATTCCCGCCTGCGGGACTTCTTGCCAAAACCTTAACGCGGCAGGCCAATGCATTGAATTCAATGGATTTTCAAAATGTCCCACGCGTGGGACATCTGCCAGCCGCCCCCCGCCTCACCCCAGGGGCGCCCATACCAAGACCGCCAGGAACAACCCGGCCAGGATCGCGCTTTCGGTGGCCAGCAGGCCGATCGCGGCGGGGCCGACCCGCAGCACCTGCGGCAGCGAGGTCTTCATCCCCACCGCCGCCACCGCCGCCAGCAGGAACCAGCGCGAGGCCGCCGCCGCCGCCTCGACCACCGGCGCCGGCACGAGCCCCGCCGAGTTCAGCGCCGCCAGCACCAGAAATCCCACCACGAAGACGGGCATCAACGGCGGGCGCGGCCCCTCGCTGCCCGCGCGCCGCAAGACCAGCGCCGCCACCAGCACGACAGGCGCCAGCAGCGCCACGCGCAGGAGCTTCACCAGCGTCGCCACCTCGCCGGTGCCCTCGGAGACCGAAAAGCCCGCCCCGACAACCTGCGCCACGTCATGGATCGTGCCGCCCAGGAACAACCCTGCCAGCCGCTCGTCAAACCCCAGCCGCGTCGCCACGATCGGATAGGCGATCATCGCCAGCGTCGACAGCAGCGTGACCCCGACCACGGCAAAGGCGATGTCGCGCTCGCTCTTCGGGCCGCGCGGCAGCAGCGCCCCCAGCGCCAGCGCCGCCGAGGCGCCGCAGATCGCCACCGCACCGCCGGTCAGGAAACCAAAGCTGCGGTCCGCCCGAAACAGCGGCGCCAGAACCAGCCCGGCGCCGATCGTCACCGCGACACCCAGCATGGTCAGCCCGATGGCGGGCAGGCCCAGTTGGGTGACCAGATCGGTGGTGATGCGCAGCCCCAGCAGCGCAACCCCCAGCCGCAGGAGTCCGCGCGCCGCCCAGTCCAGCCCGGGCAGCATGCGCGCCTCTTCGGACAGGAAATTCAACGCCAGACCGATCAGCAGCGCCATCAGCATCGCCGGGGCACCGTAATGCTCGGACAGGAACTGCGCCGCCATCGCGACCAGCACCGCCAGCGACAGGCCGGGAAGGCGCGAACGCCAGTGCTGGATCACGGGTGTCCCCTGCGCAACATCGGGAGTGGAGCGGGTAGCGGGAATCGAACCCGCGCGTTCAGCTTGGGAAGCTGACAGGCTACCATTACATCATACCCGCCTCAGGGTCGCGGTCTAGCCGCGCGGCGGGGGGGACGTCAAGGGGGGGACGCGATGGGCGGTGCAGAACTGGATGCGATCTACGAGATCGAGATGGACTTGCCGGGCGAGACATTGATTTACCGCGAGCCGACGCGCGGGCGGCATAGCTCGGTGATCTGCACCTTTGGCGGCCGCCCGATCCTGTCGCCGCGCACGCTGGGCGATTGGTGGTATCCGGCCGAGCGACGCCGCGAGGCGATGGACGACGGCACGCGGGCGGCCCTGATCGCACGCATCGCCGCACATGCGCGCGGTCGTCTGGGGCTGTCCGGGCTCGAGATCGAGGAATGACCCGGCGCTCGGCGGAGGGGACGCCGCGGAGTTGGGGGGGCTTTCTGTCCCGCGATGTCGGCCTGCGAGTTGAAACGCCGGTGCCTTTCTTGCGGCACTGTCGGGTGTGATCTGTCGGGCACGTCCCGCTGTGGAAAGACGGTCCGGGGCCGTCGGCCGGGTTCCGGCCTGATCGCAGGCTGCCCGGGTTGCCCGCCGCCTCAGATCTCGACCCGCCAGCGCAGGGCGAGGCCCGGCGGCCGGCCGTGCCTGCCGTCCGGGGCGCACCAGTCGCTCCAATCCTCGCTGGCGGCGGGATTGGCGCGCAGGGGCAGGGAAAAGCCTTGCGCCTCGCCGTCGCCGGTCTTGACCACCAGAACCCTCCGGCCGCTCCGGTGATAGAGCTCGACCACCCCCGGCGTGATGCGCGCGCCCGATTCGATCCGGGAACGGTCCGGCCAGAAGGTTGCGAACATGCTCCCCTGTGGACAGGTCAGGTCTGCCGAGGTCGGCCCCATGTCTACCGGGGTGCGCACCTCCAGGTGCAGGCGCGGGGCGGCGCGGTTGCGCCCCAGCGGGCTGCGCAGCCGCAGCGCGACCAGCGCCGCGCCACGCAGCGCCCCCAGCGCCAGAAGGGTGCCCAGCACGCCGACAAGGCTGGGCGGCCCCGCAACGCGAACCACCAGCCACAGCGCCAGCCCCATTCCGGTCAGCGCCCCGAACGGCGCCACCAGCAAGGCCGCCATCGTCGCGCGCTTGCCTTCAAACTCGCTGACGCCAAGCGCGCGGAGCAGCACCAGGCCAAAGGCCAGCCCCAAGGCGGCGCCCAGACCAAGACCGGCAAGGGCTGCGAGCACCGCGATCATCCCGTGCCCCCGGTGCGGCCCCGCGCGACCATGTCAGAACGGGATTTCGTCGTCCATGTCCGAGCCGCCATAGCCGCCCGATGCACCGCCCCGCCGCCCATGCCGCCACCCATGCCGCTGCGCCCGCCGCCGGATGGGGCGTCACCGCCATAGCCGCCGCCCATCGGGTCGTCCTGGCCCGGCCCGCCCGCGGAATCGCCGCGACCGCCGAGAAGCGTCAATTCACCGCGAAACTGGCGCAGCACGACTTCGGTCGAATAGCGGTCAGCGCCCGACTGGTCCTGCCATTTGCGGGTTTCCAGCGCGCCTTCGACATAGACCGTGCTGCCCTTGCGCAGATATTGCTCGGCAATCTTTGCGAGGTTTTCGTTGTAGATCGCCACAGTGTGCCATTCGGTGCGCTCCTTGCGTTCGCCCGACGTGCGGTCGCGCCAGGTTTCCGAGGTCGCGATCCGCAGGTTCACCACCTTGCCGCCGTTCTGAAAGCTGCGCACCTCGGGGTCGCGCCCCAGATTCCCGATCAGAATGACCTTGTTGACCGAACCTGCCATGATGCCCCCTGCTGTCGAATCCCTGAACCGCAGCACTACACCACAGCAACAAGGTTGGGAAATGGTTACCGCGCGGGGTGGCTGGATGAAAGAACCGACACCTGGGGCGCGGGCGGACGGGCGCCGAGGGCGATGACCCCACCCTTGGCGCCGGCGTCCTTTTGCGTTATGCTGCGCGCGTTGGAAACCGGGGGCGGGGAATGTCGAAACGGGTTCTGGTCACGCTGGTGGCCTGCGCGGCCTTAGGCTCGGCCCCGGCGTTTGCCAGCGGCCTGCGGCTGGGGGCTGGAGGGACCAGCCGGGCGGACACCTTTCGCAGCCAGACCCGCGTGATGGACACCCGTCTGGCGCGGCAGTACGCCGCCCCGGAAACCGTGCCGACCGCGGCCTATTCCGGCAGTTACCGGGGGGATTTCCTGCCGGTGGCGCGGGCGGCCGCGCAACGCCACGGTATTCCCGAAGACCTTTTCCTGCGCCTCGTGCATCAGGAAAGCCGCTGGAACCCTGCTGCGGTTTCGCCCGCCGGGGCGCGCGGGCTTGCGCAGTTGATGCCGGATACCGCCTCGCTTCTGGGCGTCAATCCGGACGATCCGCACCAGAACCTCGATGGCGGGGCGCGGTATCTGCGGATGATGTATGATCGGTTCGGCTCGTGGCGCCTTGCGCTGGCCGCCTACAATGCCGGGCCGGGTGCCGTGGAACAGCACGGCGGTGTGCCACCCTACGCCGAAACCACCAATTATGTGCGCATCATTCTGGGGTCTGGCTGAACTACGCCCGGTTCCGGGGGCTCGCGCCGCCCTGGTGCTGACACGCTCAACCCCCGCCTGTCGTCAGTCGCGGGGCACCACGGGTGCCACGGGCTTCTTGCGAAAGGCCGAAGGGGTCATGCCGGCGTTCTTCTGGAAGGCGCGGGTGAAATAGCCGGGCGAGTTGAAGCCCAGAAGTTCGGCCACGTCCTTGATCGGCATGCGCGTTTCGCTGAGGAGCCGACGGGCCTCGAACAGCAGCCGGTCCTCGAGCAACTGGTGCGCGCCCTTGCCGCTGGCGGCGCGGCAGGATCGGGTCAGGTGGGTCGGGGTCACACCCAGCGCCTCGGCGTAATCTGCCACCGCCCGGTTCGAGCGGAAGTCGCGTTCGAGAAGCGCGACATAGCGGGCCGCCAGCCGTTGTGGCGCGCCGGGTTTCGAGGCGGGGGATTCAAAGGCCTTCTCGCGTTCCAGTTGGCGGTCGATCCACACGCCCAGCAGGCCCAGATGGTGCTGGGCGGCACGCTGCGAGCCTGCGCGGCCGCTTTCCAGTTCACGCTGGATCGATTCGAGGATCCCGACCAGTTCCTTTTGCGAAATCGGGTCGCGCGGCCGCAGGAATTGCGCATTGCCCGGCAGATCAAGCCCGTGGTTTCGCCCGAAGAACACCGCAGAGCCCTGCACGCGCGGCGCCACCTCGAAGCCGTGCATCACGCCGGGCGGGATGAAGACCGCATTGTTGGGGCCATAGCCGCGGGTCGAGCCGGCCACAGTGATGCGGCCCTGACCCTGGGTAAACCACAAGAGCACGGGTTCGCGCAGGGCGCGCATGGCTTCGACGCGCCAGCGACCGCCGGCGGCCAGACGCGAGATCGGCGTCAGCCGAAGGGACGAGGGGCTGTCGGGTATGAGGGTCATTTGCAGTCCGTGGCAGCGGCTGAGGGTCACCCTAGGGAGCGAGCCACGGCAATCCCAAGGGAAAATGCACGAAGGCGTGATCCGGGCGTGACTCTGACCGCGGGCGTTGCAGAAAGGTGACTCTGGTCGCCTCAGGGCAGCGGGTGCGCGCGCCAGCCCTGCATGCGGGCGCGGAACCAGCTGCGCTGGCGCTTTGCGTATTGGCGCGTGGCCAATGTTGCGGCCTCGATGGCCTCGGACAACGATATCTGGCCCCGAAGATGGGCGATCAGGTCGGGCGCACCGATGGCGCGGGTCCAGAGCGGGGCAGTGGGCGCGCCGCTGTCCAAGGGCCAGTGGGGCAGGGCGGCGCGCACCTCGTCCAGCGCGCCCTGGTCGAGCATCTGCGCGAATCGCCGGTTGATTCGCTCCGCCAGCCAGTCGGGGCGCGGGGTCAGGACCCAGGCCTCGGCCCGCGCCAGCGGCAAGAGCGGCGCGGGCGTGTCGGCCTGCCAGTCGGCAAGGCCCCGTCCGGTCGCCCTGAGCACCTCCCAGGCGCGCTGCACGCGGGCGGGGTTCTGCCGGTCCAGACGCGCCGCCGTCGCCGCATCGAGGCCCGAGAGCAGCGCGGCAATCCCCCCGTCGCGCAGGCGCGCATCGGCCTCGGCGCGGATGGCGGGCGGGGTCGGGGGGATGTCGGCCAGGCCTTCGGTCAGGGCGGTGAAATAAAGCCCCGTGCCCCCCACGATGACCGGGTTCATGGGCAGGTAGGCCGCCACCTCGCGCAGCCAGTGGCCAACGGAATACTCGGCCCCGCGCGGGACGTGACCGTAAAGCGCGTGCGGCGCCAGGGATTCGTCTGCGGCATCGGGGCGGGCGGTCAGGATGCGCCAGCTGTCGTGAACCTGCAGCGCGTCGGCGTTCACCACCACGCGCCCCTGCGCCCGCGCCACGGCCAGCGCGAGCGCGGACTTGCCGCTGGCGGTCGGACCCGCGATCAGGAGCGGTCGGCCCGGATCGGGCAGGGCGAGGTCGGAAGGGGGCAGGTCGCTGGGCATCGGTCGGGGGCATCCGGCGGCGTTTGGGCGTTGAACCCGGGCCGGTTTTCCGACATTTTGCGCGCGATTGAAACCACCTGTTTGCCGCCCGCCGCGCCCGCGTCGCGCCCGCCC
>CALEZJ010000142.1 GCA_937927885.1 uncultured Paracoccaceae bacterium
TCGTGCGTCTGGACCTGCCCGCGCGGCGGCTGGACATGCTGGTGGACGAGGTCGAACTGGCCTCCCGCCGTGCTGCCTGGGTGGCGCCTGAACCGCGCTATCAGCGCGGTTGGGGCTGGATGTTCAGCCAGCATGTCACCCAGGCCGACAAGGGCTGCGATTTCGACTTTCTGGAGCGCGGATTCGGCGCCCCGGCAGGCGAGCCGGAGATCTACTGATGACCCTCGATGACGCGCTGACCGGCATTTCCGGCATTCTTGTGACGCCCTTCGACGAGGCTGGCGCCGTCGCGCCGCAACGCCTGGCCCCCCTTCTGGACCGCGCGCTGGCGGCCGGACTGCATATGCCGGTCGTCAACGGAAACACGGGCGAGTTCTATGCCCTGACCACCGACGAGGCGGTGACGATGGTTCAGGCCGTGACCGACCTCGTGTCCGGCCGTGCCCCGGTGCTGGCCGGTGTGGGCCGTGCCTTGCCCGATGCCCTGCGCCTGGCCCGCGAATCGGCGCGGGCGGGGGCGGCGGGGCTGATGGTTCACCAGCCGCCCGACCCCTTTGTCAGCCCGCGCGGAATCGCCGACTACCTGAAAGCCGTGCAGGATGCGGCGGGCCTGCCCCTCATGCTTTACCTGCGCAACGACACCATCGGCACCCGCGCGATTGCCGATCTTTGTGCGCTTCCGGGCGTCAAGGGGGTGAAATGGGCCACCCCGAACCCGATGAAACTGGCCGAAGCGATGGCCGCCTGCGATCCTGCCATCGTCTGGGTGGGGGGCCTGGCCGAGGTCTGGGCGCCGGTGTTCTACGCCGTGGGGGCGCGGGGCTTCACCTCGGGCCTGATCAACGTCTGGCCCGAACGCTCGGTCGCGATCCATGCCGCACTGGCCGTCGGGGATTTCGCCCGTGCCGCAGCGCTCATCGACGGGATGCGCGCCTTCGAGGACATCCGCGCCGAAGAAATGGGCGGCACCAACGTCTCCGGCGTAAAATCCGCGCTGATCGCGCAGGGGCTGGATTGCGGGCCTGTGCGTGCGCCCGGCGCCTGGCCCTTGACCCGGACGCAATCCGCCCGGCTGACCCGTTTTCTGACCGACAACCGCCTGATCTGAAGGGCTGCCATGACCGATCATACCCTCTCTGACGCCACGCGCGAAAAGCTGAAAAAGGTCTCGACCGCCTCCGTCGCCACCGCGCTTTACAAGCGCGGCCTGCGCAGCCAGTTCATTCAGGGCGTGCGACCGGTTCAGACCGGCAAGGGCACGATGGTGGGGCAGGCGTTCACGCTGCGCTACATCCCCGCGCGCGAGGACCGCAACCCGCTGACCGTGTTCCGCGACCCCCAGCACAAGCAGCGCGTGGCGGTCGAAACCTGCCCGCCGGGCTGGGTTCTGGTAATGGACGCACGCAAGGACGCGCGCGCGGCGACGGCGGGCTCGATCCTGGTCACGAGGCTGGCGCTGCGGGGGGCGGCCGGGCTGGTCAGCGACGGCGGGTTGCGCGATGTCACCGGCATCGGCGCGCTGGACATGCCCGTTTACTGCGCCGGGCCATCCGCCCCCACCAATCTGACCCTGCACGAGGCGATCGAGATCGGCGGACCCATCGCCTGCGGCGATGCGGCGGTTTTTCCGGGCGACGTGCTGCTGGGCGACAATGACGGCGTCATGGTGATCCCGGCGCATCTGGCCGACGAGATCGCCGAGGAATGCACCGGCATGGAAAGCTTTGAGGATTTCGTGCTGGAGCAGGTGAAGGCAGGGGCCGGGGTGATCGGACTTTATCCTGCCACCCGGGACGAGAACCTGAAGAAATATGCCGAATGGCGCGAAAGGACCGGACGATGACCCAGCTTCCGCACGGCTCGCACTGGATCGCGGGTGAAAAGGTTGCGACGGCGGCGCGCTTTGCCTCGTCGCCGGCACAGGGCGCGTCGCATGACTTTTCGGTTGGCACGCCGGAACTGGTGGCCCGCGCCTGCGCCGCAGCCGAGGACGCGTTCCGGACCTATGGCTGGACCAGCCGGTCCGAACGCGCCGCTCTCCTCCATGCCATCGCCGACGGGATCGAGGCTCGGGCCGAGGCCATCACCGCCATCGGCAGCGCGGAAACCGGACTGCCCGAGGCCCGCCTGAACGGCGAGCGCGGGCGCACCACAGGGCAATTGCGGCTGTTCGCCCAGCATATCCTGAAAGGGGAGTATCTGGATCGGCGCCATGATCCGGCGCAGCCGGACCGCTTGCCCGCCGCGCGGCCAGACCTGCGGATGATGCAGCGCCCCATCGGGCCGGTCGCGGTCTTTGGCGCGTCGAACTTTCCGCTGGCCTTTTCCGTTGCCGGGGGCGACACGGCGGCGGCGCTGGCGGCGGGTTGCCCCGTGGTGGTCAAGGGCCATTCCGCCCATCCCGGCACCGGCGAGATTGTGGCCGACGCCATCGCTGAGGCCGTCGCATCCTGCAAGATGCATCCCGGGACCTTCAGCCTGATCCAGGGCGGGCGGCGCGATGTCGGCGAGGCTCTGGTCACCGATCCGCGCATCCGGGCGGTGGGGTTCACCGGCTCGCTGGTCGGGGGGAGGGCGCTGTTTGACCTTTGCGCGCGGCGGCCGGACCCGATCCCCTTCTTTGGCGAACTGGGCAGCGTGAACCCGATGTTCCTGCTGCCCGCCGCCGTGGCCGCGCGCGGATCTCGGATCGCCGAAGGCTGGGCGGCCAGCCTGACCCTGGGGGCAGGGCAATTCTGCACCAATCCCGGCATTGCCGTGCTGATCGAAGGCCCCGAAACCGAGGCGTTTGCCAAGGCCGTGCGGGCCGCGCTGACCCCTGTCGCCGCGCAGGTGATGCTGACTGACGGTATAGCCGACGCTTATCGCAAGGGGCACGACCGCGTGCGCGATTCCACCTGTCTCTTATACACATCTGACGCTGCCGACGAAGAGGATAGTGGAGATCTC
>CALEZJ010000143.1 GCA_937927885.1 uncultured Paracoccaceae bacterium
GTGGTGACCGATGGCTTTCCCGCGCGCCGCCGCCGAACGCCGCATGTGCGCTGGATCGCCGGCGGGATCCTTGTCGCCTTTCTGCTGGTGATCCTGCTGCCTGCGGTGCTGATGCTGTGACGGGCGCTTTACCCGGTGCTCCCGGTTCGCTACCCAAGGGGCCGGGCGACAGGCGGCGGAACAGGCATGAAACAGGCACGCGCGTGGCAAAGGATGCTGTCGGGGCGCAGGCTGGATCTGCTGGATCCGACCCCGGTCGATATCGAGCTGGAGGATATCGCCCACGGGCTGGCCTTTGTCGCGCGCTGGAACGGGCAGACCCTGGGCGACTGGCCCTATTCGGTGGCCGAACATTCGCTGCTGGTCGAGGATCTGGTGGGCCGGATGGAACCCGCGCTGGCGCCGCGCTGGCGACTGGCCGCGCTGCTGCATGACGCGCCCGAATATGTGATCGGCGACATGATCTCGCCGGTCAAGGCGGCGGTGGGGCCGGGATATGGCGCGCTGGACCAGCGTCTGACAGCGGCGGTGCACATCCGGTTCGGCCTGCCCGCTGTGCTGCCAAAGCCGGTCAAGACCCTGATCAAGCGCGCCGATACGCTCTGCGCCTGGCTGGAGGCGACGCAGATCGCGGGGTTTACCCGGACAGAGGCGGATCGCATCTTTGGCCGACCGGGCCGCGAGGTGCTGGGCCTTGCCATCACCCCGCGCCCACCCGCCGAGGTGCGCGCCGCCTTCATCGCCCGGCATGCCGAATTGATCGCGGCAGTGGACGCGGGCTGAACGCCGGGCCGCCTTCGGGGCAGGCCGAACGGGGCGGGTCAGGCCCGGCGCAGCGACGTGGTGGCGTAGTTCACGCTGAGGTCGCGGGCCGACAGCGACCAGCTCCAGCCCAGCGGGTTGAAGACCATGCCCTTGCGGTCGACCGGATCGAGGCCCGCGCGGCGCAGAAGGTCGTAAAGCTCGTCCGGCGTGATGAATTTCGACCAGTCATGCGTGCTACGCGGCAGCCAGCGCATCACCACCTCGGCGCCAAAGATGGCCATGGCCCAGCTTTTCGGGTTGCGGTTGATGGTCGAGCAGACCATCAGCCCGCCGGGTTTCAGCAGATCATGGCAGGCGGTCAGGTAGGCCAGCGGGTCGGCGACATGTTCGACGACTTCCATGTTGAGGATGACGTCAAACCGTTCGCCCGCCGCCGCCAGATCCTCGGCCGTGGTGTGGCGATAATCGATGCTCAGTCCGGATTGCTCGGCATGCACCTGCGCCACCGGGATGTTCCGCTCGGCCGCATCGGCGCCGACGACGCTGGCACCGAGACGCGCCATCGGCTCGCTCAAGAGACCGCCGCCGCAGCCGATGTCCAGAAGGCGCAACCCGGCAAAGGGCCGGGACGTGGTCAGGTCGCGGTCGAACTCGGCGGCGATCTGGCCGGTGATGTAATCCAGTCGGCAGGGGTTGAGCATGTGCAGGGGCTTGAACTTGCCCTCGGGGTTCCACCAGTCGGCGGCCATGGCCTGGAACTTGGCAACTTCGGCGGGGTCGATGGTCGACAGGGTCATGCTGTTCTCCGGCTTGCCTTTTGCGTCCGATCCGCGTGGAATGGGGGGCGCGGAGGCTATATAGACCGGAAGATGGACAAGTCCCACGAGCAAAAGAGCGCAGTCGCGCATCTGTGGCCACCGATCGAGCCCCACGACCGGCGGGTGATCGAGGTGGGGGACGGGCATACGCTTTATGTCGAGGAGAGCGGCAATCCCGAAGGCGTGCCGGTGGTGGTGCTGCACGGCGGACCGGGCGGCGGCAGCAGCCCGATGATGCGGCGCTATTTCGATCCCGCGCATTACCGGATCGTCCTGTTCGACCAGCGCGGGTGTGGGCGGTCCAGGCCGCATGCCAGCGTGCTGGCCAACACCACGCAACACCTGATCGGCGATATCGAGCGCATTCGCAGTGCACTGGGGATCGAACGCTGGATCGTGTTCGGCGGCAGCTGGGGCGCGACGCTGGCGCTGGCCTATGCGCAGGCGCATCCGCGGCGCGCGGCCTGGCTGGTGCTGCGCGGCGTGTTTCTGGGCACGCAGGACGAACTGGACTGGTTCTATGGCGGCGGGGCGGGGCGGTTCTTTCCGGACCTCTGGGCGCGTTTCGTCGATCCGATCCCCGAGGTCGAGCGCGCCGACCTGATCGCCGCCTATCGCCAGCGGCTGTTTTCCGGCGTGTTTGCCCAGGAGGCGCGCTTTGCCCGGCTGTGGTCGGATTGGGAGAACGCGCTGGCCACGGTCGAGCCGCGTGGGTTCTTCGACACGCCGGCGGATTATGCGCGCGCCTTTGCGAGGCTGGAAAACCACTATTTTTCAAATGGTTGCTTTCTTGGTGAGGATGGCGCGCTGCTGGCTGGCATGTGGCGCATGGCGGGCGTGCGGGGGACGATCGTGCAGGGGCAACTGGACATGATCTGCCCCCCGGTGACCGCCTGGCGGCTGCATCGGGCCTGGCCGGGATCCGCGCTGCGCATGGTGCCGATGTCCGGACATGCCCTGTCCGAACCCGGCATCACCGCCGAACTGGTTACCACCATGGACGAACTGCGCGCCGTCGATCTGGCGCTTTAACCCAGCCGGAATTCCGCGATTTCGGTGCGTTGCAGGCGGCGCTGGTTGTCGTCCGAGATCGTCGTGGCCCAAAGCTGCCCGGCGCTGTCGCGGGTGACACTGAGGCCCTCGTGGTTGTCGAGGTCGGCCAGCCCGGTCTGCACCAGCGTTTCCGGCCGGTTCCACGCACCCGGGCGCAATCGGCTGATGCGGGTGGCAAAGAAGGCGAGGCGAAAGCGGCGTTCGAGCAGATAAAGCGCACCGTCCGGGCCAAAATCGAGCGCCACGGGAACAAACTCGCCGCGTTGGGGGATCTGGCCGACCGTGCTCCAACTGGTATCGAAGCGATAAAGCGGGAAGGATCCGTTGGTCGCCCGCTCGGGCGTGGTAAAGATCGCGCCGCTGGCATCCACGGCCAGCGATTCCAGCCCGACGTTGCCCGGCAGGTCGCGCCATTCGCGTAGGGCAGGCAGGGCGCGCGCGGGGCCGTTGACGTCGGAATAGGCCCAGATCCGGCTGCGTCGCGTTTCAAAGGCGATCAGCAGCGTGCCATCCGGCATCCGCGCGATCCCTTCCGCATCGGCATTCGGCCCGCTGAGCGGCTGTCCCTCGGTGTCGCGCAGGACAAAGCTGTCCAGGGTTTCGACGCCTTGCACAAAGCCCGCCGAATTGCGCCTGAGCCGGATGTTCAGGCCAAAGCCACGATCGCTGATCACCACCGCGCGCCGCCGGTTGGCCGAGACCTCGATGGCCGAGAACCCGCCAAACATCGGCCCGCTGCCGCGCCAGCGATAGGCCGAATCAGCCCGGGTCGAAATGGCCCGCGCCGGACCGGCCGGAACGAGGGTGGCGCTGGCGGCGGTGGCCAGAAAATGTCGGCGTGTCAGGGTCATGCGGCGAGGCTAGCAGCCGCGAACGCTCATGGATACCGCCCGCGTCCAGTTATCGCTTGAAGTTGATGGTCCAAGCGCGTATATCGCCCTCAACAGCGGCGCTGCGGGGTCCAAACTCGCAGCCCACCGGATGCTTTGCACGGGCCGCTCGGCCCGTTTTTTCATTTCTGGAGGCCCCATGGGCGAGGACATCGAACCGACCGATCTGGTGGCGCGCACCGCCATCGACCGGCGGCTGGCCGGCATCGTCAAGCCCGCGGTCGAGGCCGCGGGGTTCGAACTGGTGCGCGTGCGGCTGATGTCGGGCAAGACGCGCATCCTGCAGATCATGGCCGACCGTCCCGAGGGCGGGATCGAGATTGACGAACTGGGCCAGGTGACGACGCTGGTTTCCGCCGTTCTCGATGTCGAGGACCCGCTGGAGGACGCCTATGTGCTGGAAGTGTCGAGCCCCGGCATCGACCGCCCGCTGACCCGGCTGAAGGATTTCGAAACCTGGTCCGGTCACGAGGCGCGGCTGGAGACGACCGAGTTGATCGACGGTCGGCGGCGATTCAAGGGCGTGTTGCAGGGCGTCGAGGGCGGCGAGATCCTGATCGAGATCGAGGACAAGGGTGAACCGGTGACCATCGGCCTGACCTTTGACTGGCTGGCCGATGCAAAGCTGGTCCTGACCGACGAGCTGATCGCCGAGACGCTGCGCGCGCGCAAGGATGCCGGTGTCATCAACGAGACCGATTTTGACACCATCGAAACCGATACCACCCCCGAGGAGGAGTGAGCCATGGCCATCACCAGTGCCAACCAGCTTGAGCTGTTGCAGACCGCCGAGGCGGTCGCCCGCGAGAAGCTGATCGACCCCGAACTGGTCGTGCAGGCGATGGAAGACAGCCTCGCCCGCGCTGCCAAGTCGCGTTACGGCGCCGACATGGACATTCGGGTGAACATCGACCGCAAGACCGGCCGCGCCCATTTCACCCGCGTGCGCACCGTGGTCGAAGACGAGGCGCTGGAAAACCATCACGCGCAACTGACCGTCAAGCAGGCCAAGGCGTATCTGGCCGACCCGCAGATCGGTGACGAGATCCGGGACGAGGTTCCCCCCGTCGAACTGGGCCGCATCGCCGCGCAATCGGCCAAGCAGGTGATCCTGCAAAAGGTCCGCGAGGCCGAGCGCGACCGACAGTATGACGAGTTCAAGGAC
>CALEZJ010000144.1 GCA_937927885.1 uncultured Paracoccaceae bacterium
CCGGGGACCCCCCGACCAGGGGACTGTCGACTATTCCGCCCTGCTGCCACAGATCGACTGGCCCGCCCCGATTGGCGCCGAATACCGCCCGCCCGGTGCCACCGAGGCGTCGCTCGACTGGCTCAAGACCCTCTGACAGCAGCCTTCATCTGTCCTTAAATATCCACGGGTTCCCAAAGGGGGGCGTCCCCCTTTGGCGCGGGGGGGTTGGGGGGGCGAGCAGCCCCCCCAACCTCACCGGTTCTCGCCCAGCCACTCGGCCGAGGCATTGATCCCGCCCAGCGGGAACAGGTGGATGCGCTCCAGCAGGCTTTCGGGATGCGACGCCTTGTAGGCGGCGATCTCGCCCAGAAGCTCTGTCGGCGCAAAAGGCACCAGGAGCTTGGTCAGGTCCATCGCCCGCTTTTGCAGCACCGCCAGCGAGGGGCCGACCCCGCAGGCGATGGCAAATTTGATCAGCGTCTGCAGCTTGGTCGGGCCGGCCACGCCAAGATGGATCGGCAGCGTGATCCCCATGGCCGCCAGCCGTTCGGCCCAGGCGATGACCGGACCGGCCTCGAAGGCGAACTGGGTGGCAATGGCCATCTGCAAACCGGTGTCGCGGGCAAAGTCCTGCTTCCAGCGCAGGGCGGCGTCCACCTCGGCGGTGCCCCCTGCGGGGTCGATGTCCTTGTTGCCCTCGGGGTGCCCGGCGACATGCAGGCGGGTGAACCCCAGATCCTGAAACAGGCCGGTGCGCAAAAGGTCCATCGACGAGGTGAACTCCCCCGCCACCGTCGGCACGCCACCTGCCAGCACCAGTGCCTGTTCGGCCCCGGCCTCGCGGTAGCGGGTCAGCCAGTCGCGCAGCATCGCCTGATCCGCGATGATCCGCGCCGGCACATGGGGCATGGCGGCAAAGCCCTCGTCGCCCAGGCGTTTCACCGTCGCCACCATCTCGTCGATCGGCGTACCTTCGATGTGGGCAACATAGACGCGGGTGCCTGCGGGCAGGATGGCGGCGAAACTCTCGATCTTGGCCGCGGTCCGGGGCATCACCTCGATCGAGGCGCCTTCGAGCAGCGCCGACAGGGGTTCCGACTTGACGCCGGTCTTCGCGCTGCGCAGGTTGAACAGGGCCATGGTATCCTCCGGGTATCAGCCCGCGGTCATGCGGGGATGGATGCGGTCGGCGGCGAATCCGTCCGCCATGCGCGTGAATGAAAGCTCGGCGACGACACCGCCGCTGACAAAGGGATCACCGGCGCCGTAAGCCTCGACCTCGGCAAGGCCCGGGGCCTCGACGATGCCCCAATGGCCAATCGGCGTGCCGTCAGGCGCCCAGAGCGCCGAGCCGGTCAGCACCGACACCATCCCGTTCCCGCCCGAGCGGTTCCAGTCGCGATGCGCCGGGCGCAGGGCGTCGCGGGTGGCGTCCATGTCGGGATGGTGGCGCGCCTGCATGAGGAAGAACATCAAAGCCCCCTCAGGAACGGCACCAACCGGTCCGCGACGGCCTCGGGGCGTTCGACCGGGGCGAAATGGCCGGCCCCCTCGATGATCTCCAGCCTCGCATCGGGCAACAGCGCCAGCATGTCCTGATGCTGCGCGACCGGCGACCACTGGTCTTGCCGACCCACCATCAAGAGCACCGGACAGGTGACCTGCGGCAGATAGGCGGCGGCGTCGGGGCGATTGACCAGCGCCTTGATCTGGCGCTCGTGCAGGTCGGGGTTCATGCGCAGCACCATGGCGCGCAGTCCGGCCATCAGGGGGGCGTCGGTCTGGTTGCCCTCCCACACCATCGGCGGCAGCCAGCGGTCGGCCAGCGCCGCCATGCCGTTCTCGTGCGCGAAGCGCACGATGTCGGCGCGCTTTGCGCGCTCGCCCTCGCGCAGGGGATGGATACCGGTATCCAAAAGCGCCAGCCGCGTGATCCGCGCAGGCGCGAGGCGCGCCATTTCCAGTGCGACACGCGCACCCATCGAATGCCCGACAACCGCCAGCGAGCCCGGGTGGCGCGCCAGCAGGTCGCGCGCCATCCAGGTCAGATCGTCCTGCGTGGACAGATCGGCCACCGCCGCGTCGGGAAGACGGGACAGAACCGGTTCCCAGCAGAAGCGGTCACAGAGAAGGCCGGGGATCAGCAGTACAC
>CALEZJ010000145.1 GCA_937927885.1 uncultured Paracoccaceae bacterium
GTCGAGGTGGCCACCGATGTCCCCGCGCCGAAGGTCGTGGCCGCGCTGGCGGAAATCGGCTTTCCCGCCGCCCCGGCCTGAGCCTGTCCCCCCGCCGGGACCTCGACCTCGCCCGCCCGGCGGGCCTTATTCGACGGGAACGCAATCCCACCGGAAAGGAAACGCCATGGCTTTCACGCTGCCCGATCTTCCCTATGCCCATGATGCGCTGGCATCGCTCGGCATGTCGAAGGAGACGCTGGAATATCACCACGACCTGCACCACAAGGCCTATGTCGACAACGGCAACAAGCTGATCGCCGGCACCGAGTGGGAAAGCAAGTCGCTGGAAGACATCGTGCGCGGCACCTACGCGGCCGGTGCCGTGGCGCAGAACGGCATCTTCAACAACGCCAGCCAGCACTGGAACCACAATCTGTTCTGGGAAGTGATGGGCCCGGGCGAGGGCAAGCGCATGCCGGGTGCGCTGGAGGCCGCGCTGGTCGAAAGCTTCGGCTCGGTGCAGAAGTTCAAGGACGATTTCGCCGCCGCCGGTGCGGGTCAGTTCGGCTCGGGCTGGGCCTGGCTGGTCAAGGACAAGGACGGCGCGTTGAAGGTGACCAAGACCGAAAACGGCGTGAACCCGCTGTGCTTTGGTCAGACTGCGCTTCTGGGCTGCGATGTGTGGGAGCATTCCTACTACATCGATTTTCGCAACAAGCGCCCGGCCTATCTGACCAACTTCCTGGAAAAGCTGGTCAACTGGGAAAACGTGGCGGCCCGGCTGGCCTCGGCCTGATCTGACGAGGGGTGGGCGAGGGGTCTCCTCGCCCGCCTCAATTGCTCGACTGCACGGCGATGACGCCCAGTTCCAGCGCCTCGCGAACCGCGGAATCCGGGCAGCGCTGCGGAAAGGTGACCACCATTTCGCCATCGCCCAGCGAGGTTTCGGCGCGAACGGCGCCGTCAGACAGGCTGTAGCGTGTGATCCAGCCCTGTTCGACCTGCCCATCTCCCTCATCCACCCAGCCCGAGCAGATCGTGGCCCCGGTATCGTCCTCGTTGCAGACGATTTCGGAATCCATCAGCAGGGCCGGCCCGGTCGGGGTCTCGACGCGCAGGTAGCTTTGCAGCGTGCCGTCCGAATAGACCAGGGCAAAACCCGTCCGGCACAGGGCGCCGAGGTCCGCAGCGGACAGGTTGGGGCTGGAGGGGTAGGACCAGAAGCCGGCCGTTTCGCGCTGGGCGGTTTGTGCCGAAAGGGGCCCTGCGATCAGCCCGACTACCAGCACACCGGCAACTGAACTCAGGCGAGGCATCGGCGACTCCGTCTGATGGGGCACCACCCACGGCGCAGGGCGGTCGAATCATGATAGGTGATTTGAGAATCCCAAGAAACGCGGGGGAATGGAAACGGGATGTTTCCAAGTCTCCCGGATGTGAACCGCGTCGGTGCCGTCGGCCTGCTTGCCCCTGGGAGAAGCCCGCCTAGGCCAGTAGGTCCCTGACCATCGGGATCACCTGTTCGCCGTAGAGCTGAAGGCAGTCCAGCATCTTCCCGTGCGGGACCGGGCCAGTCGTGTACTTGAGGTCGAACCGCTGCACGCCCAGCCCAGCCATCGCGCGGACGATCTTGCGCGCGACGGTTTCCGGCGAGCCCACGAAAAGCGCGCCCTGTTCGACTTCGGCCAGATAGCGGTCCTTGGTGGTGGGGGGCCAGCCGCGCTCGCGCCCGATGCGGCCGAACATCTGCTGGTAGTGTGGCCATAGGGTTTCGCGGGCTTCCTCGTCTGTTCGGGCGACGAAGCCGGGGGAATGAATGCCGATCGGACGGGCCGGTGTGCCCAGTTGGGCGACGGCGCGATGATAGAGCTCGACATAGGGTTTGAAGCGCAACGGATCGCCGCCGATGATCGCCAGCATCAGTTGCAGGTCATGGCGCGCGACGCGCACCACCGATTCAGGACTGCCGCCGACGCCGACCCAGGTGGTCATCGGAGTCGAAAGCGGCGGGTAGACATTCGCGTTGCGCAGGGGCGCGCGGGTTTGGCCCTGCCAGGTCACCGGTCCCCCGCGCAGGAGGCGCGCAAAGATGTCCAGCTTTTCCTCGAAGAGCCGGTCGTAGTCGTTCAGGTCATGGCCGAACAGAGGGTAGCTTTCGGTAAAGCTGCCGCGCCCGAGGATCGGTTCGGCCCGACCGTTCGAAAGGGCGTGCAGAGTCGAGAACCGCTGGAACACGCGGACCGGATCGTCGGTGGAAAGGATGGTGACCGCTGTCCCCAGCTTGATCCGCCGCGTGCGCCCGGCGATGGTGGCCAGCACGATTTCGGGCGCGGAGATGGCGAAATCGTCGCGGTGATGCTCGCCGAGGCCGATGAAGTCGATGCCCAATTCATCGGCCAGCACCGCCTGTTCGACCACGTCGCGCAGGACCTGGTCCATGGCCAGAGGTTTGCCATCGGCGCCAAGGCTGATGTCGCCGAACGTGTCGAGGCCAAGGGATATGTCGGGCATGCGGGGCTCCTATGCGTTGGCACAGAGGTAACCTTGCCGTGCGCGCGGGTAAAGGCGCAGGCCCTGTGCGGGCAGGCACAGCGTCAGCGCGTCAGCGTCAGGACCTGGTTGGCGGGGGTTGTGACCCGGGACACGCTGCCGTCGGGCCAGTCGACCCGCACGTCTGCCCCGGTTGCCGAGCCAAGGCCGAAGTGCAGCGGCAAGGCCTGCCCGCCCGCGTGTCCTCCGCCGACCGTGACCTGCCGCATCTGCGAATGTCCCCCTGCGGTCACGGTGACGCGCGCCCCGATGGCCCGGGTATTGCCGCCCGGTTGGCGCAGGTCGACGGCCAGCCAGTGGCCGACCCCCTCGGTCACGTTGCGATACATTTCCAGGGGTGCGCGGCGGTTGACCACCACCAGATCGATCCGCCCGTCGCCGTCCAGATCGGCCAGCACCGCCCCGCGCGAGCGTTCGCGTGTGGCGACCCCGGCCTCGGTCGCGCGCTGGGCAAAGGTGCCATCGGGCTGCTGCATCAACAGGTCGTTGGGGTCGTGGATGGCATTGGTGGGCATCTGGTCGACATTGCCC
>CALEZJ010000146.1 GCA_937927885.1 uncultured Paracoccaceae bacterium
GGACAAGATCCTGTGGATCTGGACCGGCGACCCGGCCCTGGCCGATGAAACCCTCATCGTCGACTATCCGTTCCACTCCGATCCGAACTGGCCCAGCAAGCGCACGATGTCCAAGGTCGCCAGCAACTATGCGCTGATCGCCGACAATCTTCTGGATGCGACGCATCTGGCCTATGTCCATGGCGGGACGGTCGGCGGGTCGAACCCCAATGTCCACATGCGGGCGGAATCCTCGCTGAAACCGGCGCCGAACGGGCTGCGCTTCGAACGGCTGATGCGCAACGCCCCGCCGCCCCCGGCCTATTCCGCCTGCGTGCCCTTCGACGGGGATATCGACCGCTGGCAGGAATTCGACTTCGTCGCGCCCAGCACCGTGCTGCAATACTCGGGCGGCGTGCCGACGGGTGCCGACCGGGCGACGGCGGCGGCCCCCCGGTTCGACATGCGCATCTTCCATTCGGCGACCCCGGCGACGGACAACACCTGCTATTATTTCTATTCGGTGTCGAACGGCCATCAGGTCGACGATCCGCAGGCGACCGAGACGATCTTTGAACAGGTCGGCGCCGCGATCGTCGAGGACAAGCTGTTCATCGAGGCGCAGCAGGTCCGCGTGGATGAACTGGGCGAGGATCGGCTGTTCGACAACGCCGCCGATGCGGCGCGCATGATGGCGCGGCGCATGGCGCGCAAGTATTTCGCCGACGTCGAGGCGCGCGCATGATCGCGCCCGGCGGGGGGAGGGTCGCATGCCCGACCTGATCTTTACCGATTGCGCCGGCCAGACGCGCGGGGTCTCGGCGCCCGATGGCCTCTCCGTCATGGAGGCCGCGCGCCAGAACCAGGTGCCGGGAATCGTCGCCGAATGCGGCGGGGTCTGCGCCTGCGCAACCTGCCACGTCTATGTCGACGAGGCCTGGCTTGCCCGTCTGGACCCGCCGGGCCCGGTCGAGGAAGCCCTGCTGGAATTCCTGTCCGACGGGCGGCCCAATTCGCGCCTGTCGTGCCAGATCGTCCTGACCGCCGCGCTGGACGGCCTGTCCGTCAGGACGCCGGAACATCAGGGCAGTTGAACCGAAGACCCAGGAACGACCCGTCAGGGAGGACCGCAACCCGCGCCGCGATGGCCGGGGGCGTCTGACGGCACAACCATGACCAAGGGAGCAAGACATGACCGTATTCAGATCGCTCGGGCTTGCGGCGCTGCTGGCCGCGACCGCCGTCCCCGCCCTCGCGCAAGAGGTGGTGCTGCGCTACAGCGCCTGGCTGCCGCCGACCTATTTCATGCATGAACGCGGCCTCTATCCGTATTTCGCGGATATCGAGCGCGTGACCGAGGGGCGCGTGCGGGTGGAAATCTCGGCCGCGCCGCTGGGCCCGGCGCCGCGCAACTACCAGTTGGTGCTGGACGGGATTTCCGACATCACCTGGAGCCTGCACGGCTACACGCCCGGCACCTTTCCGCTCAGCGAGATGGTCGAACTGCCATTCCATTCCACCGACGCGGTGTCGGATTCCGTCGCCTACTGGCGGGTGTTCAGCGAGTTCTTCGAACCGGCCGGCATGCACCCGGGGATGCACACGCTGACGGTCCACACCCATGTGCCGGGCCAGCTTTTCAACAATCTGCGCGCCATCGAGACGCCCGAGGACCTTCAGGGCCTGCGCATCCGGTCCACCAACAGCTCGGTCGCCACCTCGCTGCAAAGGCTGGGCGCCTCGCCGCTCGGCATTCCGGTGCCCGAAATGCGTCAGGCGCTGGAACGCGGCATCGTCGACGGGGTCACCCTGACCGACGAGGCGCTCTACAATTTCCAGATCGCCAACTTCATCCGCCACGGTCTGGTCACCCCCGGCGGCCTCTATAACGCCAGCTTCTTTGTCGTCGTGAACGAGGAAAAATGGGCCGAGATTTCCGAAGCCGACCGCGCGGCGATCATGGAAATCTCGGGCGAGGCGCTGGCGCGTCGCATGGGCGAGGTCTGGCAGGCCGAACAGGACGGCGCCACCGCGCGCGTGCTGGCGGATGGCATCGTGCTGACCCCTGCCGAGGGGCCCTTGCTGGAGCACATGCACACCGCCCTCGCGGGGCTCGAAGGCGAATGGCTGGCACAGGCCGCGGCCCTTGGCGTTGACGGCGCCGCCGCGCTCGCCGCCTATCGCACCCGCGACTGAGCCATGACGGGCAACTGGCAGCCGCTGGCCGCGGCGGAAACACTGGGCAAGATCGTCGCCACCGTTCTCATGCTGGCGATGATCGGGGTCACGGTGGTGGATGTCGTCGGACGACGGTTCGGCCTGACCATCGCCGCCTCGTTCGAGGTGACGCAGTTGCTGGTTGCCCTCGGGTTCTACCTGATCCTGCCGCAGGCGACCGCGCGGCGCGCGCATATCGTCGTCGATCTGGTGCCGCAAAGGCTGGACCGGACCGCGGGCCTGGTGCTGGCGGCGCTGGTGGACCTGCTCTGCGCCTTCGTCATCGCCTGGGCGGCGGCAATGCTGGTGCGGCAGGGGCAGACGCTCGACCGGTTCAACACGCTCCTGCAATTCACCCGCCTGCCGCTGTCGCCCTTTGTCACGGTGATGGGCCTGTGCGCGGGACTGACGGCGCTGGTCTGCCTCACGCAGAGCGTGCTGCGCCTTCATGCCGCCGCGACCCGTTGGAGGGTTCTATGAGTGTCGTTCTGGGCTTCGCCGCGGCGCTGGCGCTCTTGCTCTTGCGGGTGCCGATCGGCATTGCGCTGGGCCTGGTGGGGACGCTGGGACTCGCCTCGTTTGTCGGGCTCACCCCGGCGCTGCGCAGCGTGGGGTCGGTCGCCTCCGACACGGTGATGACCTATGATTTCGCGGTCATCCCCATGTTCATCCTGATGGGCAACCTGATCGCCCGCGCCGGCATCTCCGAGGACCTGTTCCGCACCTCGCACGCCTGGCTCGGCGCGATGCGCGGCGGGCTGGGGCTGGCCACCATCGCCTCGTGCGGCGGGTTCAGCGCGGTCTGCGGTTCCAGCGTGGCGACGGCGGCAACCATGGCGCGCGTCGCCGTGCCACCGATGCGGCGATATGGCTACAGCGATGCGCTGGCGGCGGGGTCGGTCGCGGCCGGCGGCACGCTGGGCATCCTGATCCCGCCGTCCATCGTGCTGGTGATCTACGGGATCATGACCGAAACCGATATCGGCGCGCTGTTCATCGCCGGTCTGGTCCCCGGCGTGCTGGGAATCGTGCTCTACATGGCGGCGATCTGGATCTGGGCCGTCCTGCGGCCGGGCGTCGCGCCCGCCGC
This sequence comes from uncultured Paracoccaceae bacterium, assembly GCA_937927885.1. Lineage (GTDB taxonomy): Bacteria > Pseudomonadota > Alphaproteobacteria > Rhodobacterales > Rhodobacteraceae > Pararhodobacter. Next base: position 3,287 of record CALEZJ010000146.1, read on the forward strand.
ACCGCCCCTGCCCATGCGCGAGAAACTGCGGTCGCTGAAAAGCGTGTTCTGGGTGCTTGCACTGTTCGGGCTGGTCGTCGGCGGGATCTACACGGGCCTGTTCACCCCGACCGAGGCCGCCGGGATCGGCGCCTTTGGCGCCCTGCTGATCGCGCTGGCGCGGCGTCGGCTGACGCTGCGCGGGCTGGTCGATACGGTCCACGATTCGGCGATGACCACCGCCGCGCTGCTGACGATCCTGATCGGCGCGCTGATCTTTGCCAATTTCATCAACATCGCCCGCCTGCCGCAGTTCCTGGGCGAGCTGGTCCAGCATGCCGGCCTGTCGCCCTTCATGGTCATCCTGGCGATCATCGGCGTCTATCTGGTGCTGGGTTGCCTGCTCGAATCCATGTCGATGCTGCTGCTGACCGTGCCGATCTTCTATCCCATCGCCGCCGGGCTGGGATTCGATCTGGTCTGGTTCGGCATTCTGGTGGTCGTGGTGATCGAAATCGCGATGATCACCCCGCCCATCGGGATGAACATCTTCATCATCCGCGCCGTCCTGCCGGACGTTCCCACGCTCACCCTGTTTCGCGGCGTCGTGCCCTTCATCCTGGCGGACCTTGTGCGGGTGGCGCTGTTGCTGGCGTTCCCCGCGCTATCCCTCTGGTTGCCGGGCCTGATGCGCTGACCAGCCAGAGGGCGGCGGGGTCCCGCGCCGCTCTGGCCGGGCCATCCGATGCGCAACCGCGACGGGCGATCAGGGATTGGGCGCCGCCCCGACCGCGGCCTCGACGATCAGTTCGCGCAACCACGCATAGCCAGGATCTTCCTGCGAGCGCGGATTCCACGCCATCTTGATGTGGAATTCGCTGAGCGGCACCGGACAGGGCACATGGCGGATGTTCGCGGTCTTCTCGAAGATACGGGCCAGGCTGAGCGGAAAGACGGCGATCAGATCGGTTCGCCCGACCACCTGCGGGATCAGCGAGAAATCCGCCATCCAGGTCACGACCTCGCGTTCGATGCCCGCGCGTGCGAGGTCCTGATAGACGATGGTCTGGCTATAGGGATACTCGCGCGACAGGGCGACATGCCCGCATTTCTCGAAGTCCTCCCGGGTAAAGGTCTCGGCCTGGATCGTCGAGCGGGCGTTGACGATGACGACGATCTTGTCATCGACCAGCCGCCGCGAGAACCAGTAATCGGGCATGGTTCGCAGCCAGCCCAGACACACCTCGGCGCCGCTTTTCTCGATTTCGACCGGATCCGCCTGTCCGCTCTTCAGCAGCGCGACCGAGACCTTCACGAACGGTGCCCGTTTGCGCAGCAACTCGATGACACGCGGCACCAGAAGCAGACTGGCGTGATCGGTCGCACCGATCCGAAAGGTGCGGTCCGATGTTGCCGGATCGAACGTCGGTATCCGGGCCAGTTCGTCAATCAGCGGGATCACCTCGGACAGCCGGTTCAACAGCATCTCGCCGCGCGCGGTCAGCACGAAGGCGTCGTTGACGCGCACGATCAGCGGGTCGCCGACGACCTTGCGCATCCGCGCCAGGGCATTGCTTGCCGCGGGCTGCGACTTGCCAACGGCGCGCGCGCCCTTCGTCACGCTCCGCTCGCTCAGGATCCGGTGAATCGTGATCATCGTCCCGATGTCGAACCGGCTGATATCAGTCGACGGAATATGCTTCATAACGTTGGCTTTGTATCCCGGGTGATCCGATGTTGCTAGGGTCCCTCTCGCGCCTTGGGCGAATTCTCTGGCCGGGCACGTGGGAGGCACGATGAGCAGCAGCGCGAACCCCGACCCCTTGCGGTCGCGGCGACGGGATCGACCGCCGGCGCTCCGGTTCCTGCGCTCAGCGCAGCAGGTCGTCGGCCAGAACCCTCAGAATGCCGGCCACCGTTTCCGGGGCGTCCGTGTGCACGTTGTGACCCGCGCCGGGAACGACATGCAGGCGCATCCCGGGCGCGCGGGCCAGCATCTGCGCGGCGTGATCGGGCGGGAACAGGTTCGATTCGCCCCCACGGATCAGGACCTTTTCGCACCGCAACCCGTCAAGAGCCGCCCAGATCCTGTCGCGCTCGGCCCGGCGCAGGTGAGAAACGCGGTAGAACGCAGGGTCCCACAGCCATTCCAGACGCCCGCCACCGATCTCGCGCGTGTTCATCCTGACGCCGCGTTCAAGACCCGCAGGGCTCCGGTTGGGCGCCCGGGACCGGATGCTGCCGACCAGTTCCCCGATGTCGCCCCGCATCACCACATCCGCCCCCAGACCGGCGCTCCCGATACCCTCCGGGCTGGCGTCGATCATCACCAGCCCGGCCGCGCGCTCGCCCAGTTCGGCGGCGAGATGGATCGCGCAGACGCCGCCCAGCGAATGGCCGACCACCAGGACCTTGTCGGCGCAGTCCATCCGCGCGCGTTCGGCAAGCCGACGACCGATCGCGGCAATCGAATACTCCGAACTCTCCAGATGGGCGGAATGCCCATGGCCCGGCAGGTCATAGGCCAGGGCCGGGCGGCCAAGGCGCAGGATCACCCCGTCCCAGGTGTGGGCGTTCATCTGCCCGCCGTGAAGAAAGACGATCCGCGGGCGCGTGCCGAAGGCCAGACCCGAAAGTCCGGTCTCGCCGGGATCGAGCCGCGCGACCCTCGGCGGGGCAACGGCCAGCGCGGCGGCATGGCTTTCGACATGCGCGCGGTCGGCTTCACCTGTTTCGGGCGGCACGCCCTGTCCCTCGCCCATGGCAACGTGACCTCGCAATGATGGCCCCCCCATATCAGAGCGGCGCACGCCAAGGTCAACCGCCCGCCCACGGCGGGCCGACGAGGCACCCCCCGTCCAGCGGTCCGGGTCGGCGCGCGGCGCATCTTGCCTGGCGGGGCTGCGGCGCCGCGGCACTGTCGGCGCGCCCGGACCTGACGCCGCCCGGAAATGTCGTCGCGGCCGTGATCGGCGCCGCGCGTCGCTTTGATCGGCTTGTCGCGCCGGGCACCCGGCGCCAACCCTTCGAGAGCCTCCTCGCGCAACGCGCCCGGCTCTCGCCAAGCCTGCCGATGCCGGTCTGGGGCGCCAACCTTCGGGGAACCGCGCGGCTATGGCGGCTTCGGGCCGGGTGGCTCGCCCTGAACCTGCCGCGCCCCTCGGACGTCGAGGCGCTGACAGCGCTGACCCTCGGCGACGTTTCTGCCTTTTCCCTGCCCCTCCTGCGCGACTGGTTCGCCGGGCAGGACGGGACACCGGTCCTTGATCGTGCCCGTGACCTCGGACTTGCGGCGGCTCTGGTTCCTCCCGGCCAGCCGCCGCAGGTTCAGGTCGAACCCTGGGTCTTTGCCCGAACCGGTGCCGCGCCGCGCCGGACTGAAAGGCCCCGTGTCGTCGATTTCTCCGGCCTCTGGGCCGGCCCGCTGGCGACACGCCTGCTCGCGGACGCCGGATGCGAGGTCTGGTCGGTGGACCTGCGCTCGCGGCAGGCGCGGGCCAGCCTGCCTCTCGACCACCGGTTCGAATCCCATCTGGCCGAGGGCAAACGGCGCCTCGTCTGTGACACCCTCGACGCGCCCGACCTGCGCGCTGCCCTCGGGGCGGCGGACATCGTTGTCACCGCGTCGCGCTGGGCGGCCTTGCAGCGCATGGGGCTGGACCTGCGCCCCGACCAGATCCACCTGTGCCTGACGGCCTACGGGTCCGACCCGGCCAATGCGGCGCGCATCGGCTTTGGCGACGATGCCGCGGCGGCGGCCGGTGCCGTGCTCTGGGACGACGACGGGACACCCGGGTTTGCCGCGGATGCCCTGGGCGATCCGGTTGCCGGCATGCTGGGCGCCGTGGCGGTGCTGCACCACCTGCACGCGGCCGAAGGGGGGCGGATCGACCTGTCCCTCGAACGGGCGTGCCGCTGGGCCATCGGGCCCGACCCGCTGGCGGGGTTGGGCCAGCCATGACCACCGCCATCCTCACCGACCTGACCGTAGAGGACCGCAGCGGATGGCGCGCCGTCGTCGAGAACGGCGTTCTCGTCGAATTGTCGCCCGCGCGCCCGGCGTCGCGCGGCGCGGGCCTGGACGCGCAGGGCGCCAGCCTTGTCCCCGCCTTGCACGACCATCATGTCCACCTTCGGGCCGAGGTGGCCCGGTCCTGGTCGGTCGATCTGCGCCATTCGACGTGCCGGGCCGACCTTGCCGCTGCCCTGTCCCGCGCGCGGCCGGGTCCCGATGGCTGGGTCCGCGGTGTCGGCTATGACGAGGACCGGGTGGGCTGGCTGACCCGGACGATCCTCGACACCGTCCGGGCGGATGCCGTCCCCGTCAAGGTGCAGCACCGCAGCGGGCATCTGTGGGTGCTGAACTCGGTCGGCTGCGAGGCGCTGGGCGAAACGGGCGTCCGGATTGACGCCGACGGCCTGGCCTGGGATCAGGATGCCCGGATGCCCGGCGCCGAACCGACCCGCGCCGCCATCGCCACCGGCCTGCGCGCGCTGTGCCGCGCGATACGCGCCCAGGGATGCGTCGGCGTCACCGACATGACCGCCGGGCAGACCCGGGCCGACATCCGGTCGCTTGCCGACGCCGGTCGCGGATGGCTCGACATCGGCGCCTATGGGGGTGCCTTTCCCGATGTGGCCTGGCAAAAGATCCTGATCGAGGATCACGACCTGCCCGATCCGGACCATCTGGCCCGCCGCATCGCCGGGGCAGGGCGCGCTGCCGTGCATGCCGTCTCGCGTGAGGCGGCCGCGCTCCTGGTTGCCGCCATCGGGCCGCACGGCGGCCGCGTGCGGCTGGAACACGGGTTTGTCCTCGACCCCGACCTGATCGCGATGCTGGCCCGGACCGGAATGTCGGTCGGGGTGCAGCCGGGGTTCATCCTCAGCCGGGGCGACGGGCTGATCCGGCAACTGGCCGCCGCCGATCTGGCCGATTACCAGCGGCTCAGGTCCCTGAAGAACGCGGGGCTCACCCTGTTCGGCGGCACGGATCGCCCCTTCGCGGTTGGCGATGTCTGGGCGGCGATGGCCGCCGCGGTGGATCGCCGGACCCGCACCGGCGCCTCTCTTGGTCCGGACGAGGCCCTGACCCCGGAAGAGGCCTTTGCCCTGTTCACCCCCACCGGTCTTCGGGACGGCGCCGGGGCGCCCAGGGTCCGGGTGGGCGATGCGGGTGCGTTCTGTCTGCTGGATCGATCGTGGCGCGCGGCCAGGGATTCGCTGGGCGGGACGCGGGTCAGACTGACGGTCCCGGCCGCAAACGACTCTGGCACGGCCGCGCCTTCGCCGTCGCGACGGCGCGGGATCTACCCCCTCTTGGAGGAGGAAGAGGGGAGGGAGGTTCGGCATTGCTGACGGCGTGCCGACCCTCTCGACGACGCGAACCAAAAACTCAGGAGGAGATACTGGAATGCAACCAAGATTGAAGAAACCGCTCCCGGCGGCGCTGGTTCTGGCCCTCATGCTGGCGAATCCCGCCGGCGCGCAGGGCAATGCCGATGTTCCGACGATCCGCGTGGGGGTGATGCAGATCGAACCGACATGGGACCCGTCGCGGACCATCGGCGCCTTGACGATGCCGCTGATGAAGCTGGTCTATGACAGCCTGACGGTCATCGGGCCGGACGGAACCGTTGTCCCGCAACTGGCGACGGGGTGGACCTCGGACGATGCGGGACAAAGCTTTGTCTTCACGTTGCGCGAGGATGTCACCTTCACCAACGGCGACACCTTCGACGCCGAAGACGTCCGGGCAAGCCTCGACTATTATGTCAACACCCCGACCTCGACGATCGGCGCCCTGCTGGGCAACATCGCCGAGATCATCGTCGAGGGGCCGCACCAGGTGCGGTTCGTCCAGCGGGTTCCGGACGTGACCCTGCCGGCGGTCTTTACCGACAGGGCGGGGATGATGCTGTCCGCCGACGTCATCGCCAGCGGCGATTTCGCGGTCCCGGTCGGCTCCGGGCCCTATGTGCTGGTCGCCGAACAGCCCGGCGTCAGCCAGGAATTCGAGGCCAATCCCGACCACTGGAATCCTGACAACGTGGGCGCCGGCAGGATCATCGCCCTGCGATACGAGGATCCGGTCGCCCGGGCAAACGGGCTGCGCAGCGGCGATCTGGACATGACCGTGGTCTCCGCCAACCAGATCGCCGAGGTCATGACCACCTCGGGGATCCAGACCTACCAGATCCGCGGCCGCCAGTTGCGGGGCCTGACCCTGAACCCGAACGTCTACGAGCCGCTGCGCGACGAACGGGTGCGCCGCGCGCTGGATCTCTCGATCAACCGCGTCGGGCAGGCGCAGGGCATCCTGCTGGGCGAAGGCGAAGCGGCCTCGCAATATGTGCTCAGCACCAGCCCCTATTTCGCCCCCGACGTGGAACCGATCCCCTATGACCTCGATCAGGCCCGCGCGCTTCTGGCCGAGGCCGGGCATGCCGACGGCCTCTCCTTCACCATGACCTCGCCGCCCCGCTACCGGCGCGAGGCCGAGGCGCTTCAGGCCGACTGGGCGCAGATCGGCGTGACCGTCGACCTGATCTTTCCCGCCGGGGCCGGCAATGCGCGCGCTATCTGGTACGACCAGACGGTCCCGGTCGGCATCTGGGCCATCGACGGGCGCAATGATCTGGGGATCTTCTATCGGGCCCTCTTTGCGCCGGATGCCGCCTTCAACCCCAGCCGCCAGGCGCCCGAAGACCTGATCGCCCTCATCACCGAGGCGAACACCCGGGTGAACGAGGACGAGCGCCGCGCGGTCTTTGCCGAGATCGCGCAACTGGTGACAACGCAGACCCAGATCCAGATTCCGATGAGTTTCGAGTATCAGATCGTCGCCTATGGCGGCAGGCTGACCAACGTGACGCCGTGGCAGGGCGGCTTTCCCTACCTGCACGGGGTGGGCGTTTCGAACTGACCTGACAGCGTCAGGGGCGCCCGCGCCCCTGACACCCGGACCGGCAATCAATTCGGGGGCCGCCATGCGCGACCAATCCACATCCGCTGGCGTTCCGTCGCGCCGATGGGCGGAGTTCTTCGTCCTGCCGCTCGCGCGGTTCCTTGCCGCCAGTTCCCTGCGCGCGGTCCTGCTGCTGCTGGTCATCTCGCTCATCGTCTTCGGACTGAACAGGCTGATCCCCGGCGATCCGGCGCTGGACCTCGCCGGCGAGAACGCAACACCCGAGGTCATCGACGCCATCCGCCGCGAACTGGGTCTGGATCGGCCCTGGACCCTCCAGTACGGCACATGGCTCGGCGACATCCTGACCGGCGACCTTGGCCAGTCGATCATGTACAACGTGCCCGTCGTTGACCTGATCATCCAGCGCCTGCCGCCGACCGCCTCGCTGGCGCTGGTCGCGATCCTTCTCGCGGTGACGTTCGGCCTGATCGGCGGCGTCGCGGCGGCGCATTGGCGCGGCCAGTGGCCGGACCGGGTCATCACGGCGATTTCGACGGTCGGCATCGCCACGCCGCATTTCTGGGTCGGGCTGATCCTGATCCTGACCTTCTCGATCCATTTCAACCTGTTCCCGGCATCCGGCTACAAACCGCTGTCCGACGGGATAGGGCCCTGGCTGCGCAGCCTGCTGCTGCCCGGCATCGCGCTCAGCTTTGCGCTGGGGGCCGAACTGCAACGGCAGACGCGCTCGTCCATCGCCGATGTGCTGACGCAGGATTACATCCGGACCGCCCGCGCCCAGGGCCTGTCGCGCGCCCATGTGCTGTGGGTCCGCGCCCTGCGCAAC
>CALEZJ010000147.1 GCA_937927885.1 uncultured Paracoccaceae bacterium
GAGTCGAGGGAGATTGCCATGCCCACCATTCCCGTTCCTACGCTCGCCGCCCGGACCCGGCTGACGCGCCCCCGCCCACGGCTTGCCGCTTTCCTGCGGCGCCTCGCTCCGGCGGCGCTGCTGCTGGCGCTGGGTGCTCCGCTCCAGGCGCAGGTGGTTTGGGATTGCGCCCCCGATCTGGCCCAGGCGCGCAACATCGCCGAACCCTGGGAGCAGAACACCCTGACCCTGGCCGACGGCGAGGTGCGTCTGGCCGTGATCGACGCCATCGAACCGGGGGCGGTTCCCTTTCACCTGATGGTGCTGACCCCGCCCTATGACGAACATGGCGCGCGGCGCTGCCATCTGGTCAGCGCAACGGCGGATGTGTTCGGGTTTTCGGCGCTGACGCTTGACGGGATCGTGGTCCGCGCTCTGCCGGATGGAACCCTCGATCTGGACCTCGGCGCGGGGATCTGGAACGATTCCGACGGCTCGGTCGCGCCCGCCCGGCTGCACCTGACGCTCGATCCGGCCCGGGGCACCCTCAGCGCCCGGATGCAGTGACCGCCGGCCCCGGTCGGAACCCCGCCGGACGCGCCGCTTGCCCCGCTACGCTCGGGCCCTGCCTTTTGCCCCGCCCGTCATCGCGGGGGCCGGACCAAGGGAAAGACCGGCTCCGGCGCGCCGGGGTGACCCGCTGCCGCCCCCGGCTGACGGGCAAGTGTTCGCATGCCCCGTTGCGCGACGGCGCGACAGGGTGGAGAATGGGGCAAACAACCCGGAGGTGGCCATGCGTTCCCTGATCCTTGCCCTCGGTCTGGCGCTTGGCCCCGGTCAGATCGCGGTTCAGGCCGCGCTGGCGCAGGTGGTGACCGAATGCGGCTGGATCGGCACCCCGGCCAATATCCTCGAACCCTGGGACCGGTTCAGCCGCACCTTTGCCAATGGGGCGATCCGCGTGGCGCAGATCGACACCGGCGGCGAGCCGGTCTGCTGCGCGCAGCACCTTCTGGTGCTGGCGCCCTCGGGCAATGGCAGCGACGGTCCGGTCTATCGCCAGTGCCTCGTGGTGTCGGCCCAGCCCGGGCAGGGCTTTTACGAGGTCGATGTTGCAAGCATCGCGGCCAGCTATGATCCGGCCCGCGGCCTCTTGCTGTCGGTGCCGGTCGGTCATTGGCACGAGGGGCTGGAGCAGGGCCGCCCGCCGATCTGGGAACCGATGTTCGTGCGGATCAACCAGGCCACGGGCCAGGTCACGGTGGAATGATCCGGCGGTGATTCTGGGCATCGGCACGGATCTGGCGAATATCGAGCGTATCGGCCGCACGCTCGACCGGTTTGGCGACCGGTTCCGCCAGAGGGTGTTCACCGAGGTCGAACTGGCCAAGGCGGCGCGGCGCAAGGACGAGGTCGGCACGCTGGCCAAACGCTGGGCGGCGAAGGAGGCCTGCTCGAAAGCGCTGGGCACCGGCCTTGCCATGGGGATTTCCTGGCGCGACATGGGCGTGGTGAACCGACGCGGCGGCCAGCCCGGCATGGTGCTGACCGGCTGGGCGGCGGAGCGGCTGGCGGCCATGACTCCGCCGGGCTTCGAGGCTGTCGTTCATGTCTCGCTGACCGACGACCACCCCTGGGCGCAGGCCTTCGTGGTAATCGAGGCGCGACCGCGCTAACCCCGCCCCGCCCCGTGCCCCCGGCCATCGGCCAGATGCCGCCACGGCAGTGCACGATCCTCTTGCCAGAGCCCCGGCCGATCACCAAGGATGCGCGCAGGGAGGAACCACCATGAAAACCGCAATTCTGACGATGATTCTGTCGACGGCGCTGGGGGTCGGTGCGGCGCTGGCGGATCCGGCGCTGGGACGCTGGCGGACACAACCCGATGACAATGGCAACACCGGCATCGTCGAGATGGTGATGTGCGGCGACCGCCTGTGCGGCACCCTGACCCAGTCGATGCGCGCCAATGGCGAGGTCTTTCAATCGGCCAATGTCGGCCGCCGGATCGTCTGGGACATGGAACCGCGTGGCAACGGGTCGTATCGCGACGGGCAGATCTGGTCTCCGGACCGCGACCAGACCTATTCCTCGCGCATGACCCTGGCGGGCGACACGCTGACGGTGGCGGGTTGCGTGCTGTTCATCTGCCGCGACCAGACCTGGACCCGCGCGCGCTGACAGGCAATGGGCAGGTTTCGGGTCGCCGGGCGCCCCCTTGGCGTGGCAGTGGGGGCAACTGACCCCGAGGAGTTCTGTCCATGACCGGCGCCGACTGGTTGCGATTGTGCCTGCTGTCCGTCCTGTGGGGCGGCTCCTTCTTCTTTGTCGGGGTCGCGGCCCCCGCGCTGCCGCCCCTGACCATCGTCGTGGTTCGGGTTGGCCTGGCGGCGCTGGTGCTGGCGGCGGCCCTGCCGATCCTGCGCCTGGACTGGCCGCGCGGCCGAGGGGTCTGGGCGGCGCTGGCGGTGATGGCGCTGTTGAACAACCTCGCACCCTTCACGCTCTTCGTGCTGGCGCAGGGGCAGATCGGCAGCGGGCTGGCGGCGATCCTGAACGCGACCACGCCGCTGTGGGGTGTGCTGATCGCGCCCTGGCTGAACCGGGACGAGCCCCTGACCCTTGCGCGCGGGCTGGGCGTGGGGCTGGGGTTCGGCGGGGTCGTGGTGATGATGGGGGCTGCGGCCCCCGGGGCGGCGCTCTGGCCCGAACTCGCCTGTCTGGCGGCGGCGCTGTGCTACGCGCTGGCCGGGGTCTGGGGGCGGCGGTTTCGCACCCTCGGCCTCGCACCGCTCAGCGCGGCCTTCGGCCAGGTGACCTGCGCGACCGTCATGCTGCTGCCGCTGGTCGCGCTGATCGAGCGACCCTGGACGCTGGCAATGCCCGCGCCGACCGTTCTGGCCGCGCTGGTGGCGCTGGCGGTGCTGTCGACCTCGCTGGCCTATGGGCTCTATTTCGGGCTGATCGCGCGGGCCGGGGCGGTCAATGCCACGCTGGTGACCTTTCTGGTGCCCGTCAGCGCGCTGGCGCTGGGGGCCGCCTTCCTCGGCGAATCGCTGGCACCCCGCCAGATCGCCGGCATGGCGCTGATCGCGTTGGGGCTGGTGGTGATCGACGGGCGCCTGTGGCGCCGCATCGCCGCCTGAGCCGGGGGCAGACCGAACGCGGGCCGCGTCAAGCCAGAACCACCGAGACGCGGCGGTTCTGCTTGCCCTTCTTTTCGATCTTGCCCAGCGCGACGCGGCCGATTTCGGCGGTCGAGCGCACATGCGTGCCGCCGCAGGGTTGCAGGTCGATCTGCCGGTCCGCGGTGCCGATGCGCACCAGTCGCACCCTTCCCTGACCGGTGGGCGGGCGCACGGACATGGTTTTCACCAGCCCGGGATTCGCCTCCAGCTCGGCGTCGGTGATCCACTGGTCGGTGACCGGAAAATCCTGCGCGATCAGGTCATTGAGCGCATCCTCGATCGCCTGCACGTCCTGCGGCGGCTCGGGCATGTCGAAATCCAGCCGCCCCTTTCCCGCGCCGATCGCCCCGCCCGAAACCGGCAGCGGCAGCACCACCGACAACAGGTGCAGCGCCGTGTGAACCCGCATGTGCAGGTGGCGGCGGTCCCAGTCCAGGGTCAGGGTCACCGCGCTGCCGGGCGGGGGCAGGGCGGCGCCCGGTTCCACCATCAGGGCAATGTCGGTGCCGTCCTTGCGCGCCTCGGTCAGGCTGATCCGCCCGCCCGCCCAGTCCAGCCAGCCGCTGTCGCCGGGCTGGCCGCCGCCGGTCGGATAAAGCACCGAGGCCGCGACGACCAGCGCCCCGTCTTCGGTGTGGCGGATGACGTCGGTCGCGCAGCTTCGGGCGTAGGGGTCAGAACGAAAGAGCGGGTCGGTCAACGGGTGGCCTCGCGGAATTCGGGGTCGGTGTCGTCGTGATCCTCGGCCGCGCTGTCGGTGTCGCGGTCGGCCAGCGGTTGCGGCTGCGTCAGGGCGGCGCCGGCGGGACCCTGCGGTTGCGCCCCCGTCGGCCGTCCGGTCAGCGCCTCGGGGTTGCGGATCCAGATGTCGCGCTGGGCATAGGGGATCTCGATCCCTTCCTCGACAAATCGCGCCGCGATCTTGTGGTTGATGTTCGAGGCGACCGACATCTTGAAATTCACGTCGCGCAGGATGGCGCGCACCTCGAATTCCAGCGCATCGGCGCCAAAGCGCACGAACAGCACGCTGGGCGCCGGGTCGAGCATGACCAGAGGTTCCGCCTCGACGATCTCGCGCAGGACGGATTCGACCTTGCGGGTGTCGCTGCCATAGGCCACGCCCACCGGCACGATGACCCGCCCGGTCTTGGACGATTTGGTAAAGTTGGTGACCGCGCCCGAAATCAGGTCTGCGTTCGGCACGATGACTTTTGATCGGTCAAAGGTCTGGATCATCGTCGAGCGCACCGAAATGCGTTCGATGATGCCCGAGGTCTGGCCGACCTGCACCCAGTCGCCCTCGGACACCGGGCGTTCGATCAACAGGATGATGCCCGACACGAAATTCGACACGATGTTCTGCAGGCCAAAGCCGATGCCCACCGACAGGGCACCCGCGACGATGGCAAGGCCGCTGAGGTTGATGCCGGCCACCGAAAAGGCCACCAGCGTCGCGGCGATGATCCCGACATAGCCGACGCCCGAGACGATGGCCTTCTGCGCCCCGCGTTCAAGGCTGGTTTTCGGCAGGACCGAGGTTCCCAGCGCGCCCTGCAGCGCGCGGGTGATCAAATAGCCGATGGCAAAGACGACGAGGAACCACAGGATCGTGGTGGGCGACAGCCGCGCGCCACCCAGTTCGAACCCGCCCGAAATCCAGTTGTAAAGCTCCCACAGGTCGGTGCTGCGCGCGCCCCAGATCAAGGACAGCACCGGCAGCGCGATGGCGGTCAGCATCAGTCCGGCCAGCGCGGGGACGAGGGCGTTCGACGTCCCCTCGGGCAGGCCCAGCGCCGCTTCGTAGATCGCCGTGACCAGCCGTTGCAGCACCAGGATCAGCCCGATCAGGCCCAGGGATTCGGCGGCCGGATAGATCAGCTGGTTGGCGCCGCCGAAATAGCCGAACGCCGCCAGCACCGGGGCCGCCACCGCGACGAACATCAACAGCTTGGCGCCGATCCAGATCGTGCGGTCGACAAAGCTGGGCCCCGAGACCGGGGTCGTCGGGTCCAGTCGTTCGGGCGAGAGCGAGTGACGCGCAAGGATGCGGCCGAGGCGCCACATCGCCAGGCCCTGCAACACGATCACATGGAAGAACAGCACCGACACCGCGGCATCGCTTTGCACGCTGGGCTGGATCAGCGCGGTAAAGATCAGCCCCCAGGCCGAAACCCCCGCCACCAGCAGGGCAGCGATGCGCGCCTGTTTGCGCGCCGCCTTGTCCAGCCGCAGGATCAGCCCCGGATCGTCGACGATCGGGAACAGATGCAGCGACAGCCAGCGCACCAGGATCAAGAGCAGCCCGCCTTCGCCGATCTGGGCCACCATGTCGGTGACGGTCGTCCCGCCAAGGCCGGTGCGTTCCAGTGCAAGCACCAGCAGCGACAGGCCAAAGAACGGGATGACGATCTGGGTCAGCGACAGGAAGAAGGCCGCCACAAAGCGCCCGCGCAGCAAGGTGCTGGATCGCAAAAGCTGGACGGTCAGCGATTCCATCCATTGTCGCCCGCGGGCGAGCAACCCCAGGGCGACGCCCAGAAACAGGATGACCACCGGCAGGCTGGACCAGAAACCGGCGCGGATTTCCGGGTTCAACCAGGAATTGTAGGTCTCGCCCCAGACGGTCAGCAGCGACGAGATCAGCGCATCCGTGGCGACCGGCCAGTTGGCCGGGTTCATCGGCAGCGGCCAGACCCTTGTCAGCGCCTGCGCCTGACGTTCGCGCAGCACGCGGTCGATGCCGCGCACGATGGCTTCGGCGCGGGTCAGCGCCTCCTCGGCGGCCAGCAGCGGCGCCTCGCGCGTGGCCAGCAGCTGCGCCAGCTCGGCGCGGCGGGCGGTGATCTCGGGCGCCTCGGTGACCCCTTCGGCGGGGGGCGGGCCCAGCGCCGCGATCTGCTCGCGCAGGGTCGCGATGCGCTGGCGCTGGTGGTCGCGGGCGGCGACGAACTGCGCGCGCATTTCCACGACCTGCGAGCGGATCAGGTTCAGCGTCGCTTCGCGGGTGGCGGCGCTTTCGGTGCGCCGCTCGGCGGCGGCGGCCAGAATGGCCCAGCGCGCGTAATCGGGGGGCTCGACCTGCGAGCTCTGGGCCAGCGCCGGGGCGCTGACCCACAGGCCCACCACCACCAGCACCAGCGCCAGCAGACGGACAAGAACCCTGGCCGGACCCTGCGCGCGCCCCATGGCCTCAGCCCTGCCGCATGTCGGGAAGGCTGCGCAGGGGCCGGTCCAGCCAGCCGGGAACCGGCAGGTCCTTGGTGCGCAGGAACGCGGGGGTGAACAGCTTGGACTGATACCGCGGGCCGTAATCGCACAGGATGGTGACGATCGTATGCCCCGGCCCCATCGCCCGCGCCATCCGGATCGCCCCGGCCACATTGACCCCGGACGAGCCCCCCAGACACAGCCCCTCGTGCTCCAGAAGGTCAAAGACCACCGGCAAGGCCTCGGCATCGGGGATGTTGAAGGACATGTCGGGCGTGAACCCTTCGAGGTTCGCCGTGATGCGTCCCTGCCCGATCCCCTCGGTGATCGACCCCCCCTCGGCCTTCAACTCGCCGGTGGTGTAATAGGCATGCAGCGCCGCGCCGTCCGGATCGGCCAGGGCGATCTTCACCCCCTTGGGTTGAAGCG
>CALEZJ010000148.1 GCA_937927885.1 uncultured Paracoccaceae bacterium
GCCGAGCAGGGCCTGGGCTGGATGAACAACGTCAGCCGGGGCGTGGGGCGCAATACCGTGACCTCTGGGATCGAGGGCGCCTGGACCACCAATCCCATCGTCTGGGACAATGGCTATTTCGATCTGCTGTTTGGCTATGACTGGGAACTGGTGAAATCCCCCGCCGGTGCGAACCAGTGGGCTCCCATCGGCATCAAGCCCGAGCACATGGTGCCCGATGTCGAGGACCCGTCGATCAAGACCATGCCGATGATGACCGATGCCGACATGGCGATGAAGGTCGACCCGATCTACCGCGCGATCTCGGAACGGTTCCACAAGGATCCGGCCTATTTCTCCGAGGTGTTCGCCCGCGCCTGGTTCAAGCTGACCCACCGCGACCTGGGCCCTCGCACGCGCTACATCGGCCCCTGGGCGCCGAAAGAGGACCTGATCTGGCAGGATCCGGTTCCCGCCGGTGCGACGGACTGGGATATCGGTGGCGCCAAGAGGGCGATTGCGGCCTCGGGCCTGTCGGTGGCCGATCTGGTCAGCACCGCCTGGGACTCGGCGCGCACCTTCCGGGGTTCGGACAACCGGGGCGGCGCCAATGGCGCACGCATCCGTCTGGCCCCGCAGAAAGACTGGGAAGGCAACGAGCCCGCCCGTCTGGAGCGTGTGCTGTCGGTGCTGGAGCCCATTGCCGCGAAATTCGGCGCTTCGGTGGCCGATATCATCGTCCTGGCCGGCAATGTCGGGGTCGAGCAGGCGGCGGCTGCCGCGGGTTATGACATCGAGGTACCCTTTGCCGCCGGCCGTGGCGATGCGACGGCGGACCAGACCGACGCCGCCTCGTTCAGCGTTCTTGAACCGCTTGCTGACGGGTTCCGCAACTGGATCAAGAAGGACTATGCCGTGACGCCCGAGGAAATGCTCCTCGACCGCGCGCAGCTCATGGGCCTGACCGCTCCGGAAATGACGGTCCTGGTCGGTGGCATGCGCGCAATGGGGACGAACCACGGCGGCAGTGCACACGGCGTCTTTACCGACCGCCCGGGCACGTTGACGACGGACTTCTTCACCACGCTGACCGATATGGCCTATTCGTGGGTCCCGACTGGGTCGAACAGCTACAACATCGTGGATCGCAAGTCAGGCGCGGTGAAATTCACCGCCACGCGCGCCGATCTGGTGTTCGGCTCGAACTCGATCCTGCGCGCCTATGCCGAGGTCTATGCCCAGGACGACAACGAGACGAAATTCATCGAGGATTTCGTCGATGCCTGGACCAAGGTGATGAACGCCGACCGCTACGATCTGGCCTGAGATCACCGGGTTGGATGAGCAAGAAGAGGGCGCGACCGCAGAGTCGCGTCCTTTTTCTATCCGCCCCAGCCGCCCGTCTTGTGCCATTCCCAGGCGTGCTGGATCATCAGTTTCAGCGACGAGCGCTCCGGCACCCAGCCCAGTTCCTCTCGGGCGCGACGCGAGCCGGACACAAGGCTGGCGCAATCCCCCGCCCGACGCGGGCCCAGGCTGTAGGGCACCTTCTTGCCTGTAGCCGCACGGGCGTGCGAGAGAACCTCGAGCACCGAAAACCCCACCCCGGTGCCCAGGTTGAATGCGCGGCTGCCCTTGCCGTCCAGCAACCACTCGAGGCCCAGCACATGCGCTTCGGCCAGATCCATCACATGCACATAATCACGCATGCAACTGCCGTCATGCGTCGGGTAATCCGTACCATGGACGACCAGTTCCGGGCGTTGGCCGTCGATGGCCTCCAGCATCACCGGGATCAGATGGGTTTCCGGGCGGTGGTTCTCGCCGATCTCGCACTCTGGGTCGGCGCCGGCAACGTTGAAATAGCGAAAGATCACATGGTTCAGCCCATGGCTTGCCTGAAAATCGCGCAGCATTTCCTCGATGGCCAGTTTCGACGAACCATAGGCATTCGTCGGTCGCTGGGCGCTGTCTTCGGTCAGCACCACTCCGTCCTGTTCGCCGTAGGTCGCGCAGGTCGAGGAAAAGACGAAATTCAAGCACTCCGCCGCAACTGCCGCCTCGATCAGTGTCAGCGAGCCCAGCACGTTGTTGCGCCAGTATTTCCCGGGATCGGCGCTGGCTTCGCCGACCAGCGAGAAGGCAGCGAAGTGCATTACCGCAACCGGTTTCCAGCGGGCAAAGATGGCATCGAGCGCATTGCGGTCCATCAGGTCAGCCTGCTCGAAGGGGCCAAAGCGCACGGCCTGCGCCCAACCGGTCGACAGGTTGTCGATCGTGACCGGAACATAGCCCTGTGCCGCCAACACCTTGCAGGCATGCGAGCCGATATAGCCCGCTCCGCCTGTCACTAGAACCACCCGACCCGAACCGCTCAATTGCCTGCCCCGCGCTGCCTATGCGTGTTTCTAGGACATGCCGGCGGGGATGCAAACCACCTCCCAAACAAAAACGCCGCCCAAAGGCGGCGTTTCAGGGCAATTGCCAGTGGATCAGACGAAACTTTTCTCGATCCGGTCCAGCGTGCGCATCGCGTCCAATACCTGATGCACCGAGCCATTCGGCTCGCGGCCTTCCTTGATCGCAGTGATGAATTCACGGTCGATCAGTTCGATGCCGTTGTTCGATACCGTTACGCCGGTCAGGTCGATCTTTTTCTCGTGGCCGTCATAAAGATCGTCGTAGCGGGCAATATAGGTGCCGTTGTCACAGATGTAGCGGAAGAATGTGCCCAGGGGGCCATTGTTGTTGAACGACAGCGACAGCGTGCAGATTGCGCCCGAAGGAACCTTCATGCCGATGGACATGTCCATCGCGATGCCCAGTTCTGGATGATGCGGGCCTTCCAGACCGAAGGCGTGCGACGCAACTTCGCCGGTCTGATACTGGAACAGGTCCACCGTATGGCAGGCATGGTGCCACAGCAGGTGATCGGTCCAACTGCGCGGTTCGCCCTTTGCGTTCATGTTCGAGCGGCGGAAGAAATAGGTCTGAACATCCATTTGCTGGATCTTCAACTCGCCCGCCACGATCTTGTTGTGAATCCACTGGTGCGACGGGTTGAAGCGGCGCACCTGCCCGGCCATCGCCAGCACGCCGGTTTCCTTTTGGACGGCGCAGATCGCCTCCGATTCCTCCAGGCTGTCAGCCATTGGAATCTCGATCAGCACTGGCTTGCCGGCGCGCATGCACTGGATTGCCTGTTCGGCGTGCAGTTGCGTTGGCGTGGACAGGATCACCGCGTCCACATCGTCACGGGCCAGGCATTCGGCGAGGTCCGTCGCCGCATGGCCGATGCCGCGTTCGGCGGCAAGGGCGTCGATCTTGGCCCGTGTCGGGCCCATCACCGAGGTGACCGTCACCCCCTCGATCGCCGCCAGAGCATCAAGGTGCTTGATGCCGAAGGCGCCATACGCGCCCGCAACGCAAATCCGCATGACGTTCCCCTTATTCTGCCGCCAGCGCGTTGCGCTCGTCGTAGAACGACTTGTTTTCCAGGATGATATGCCCCACTGCGGTGTTTGAGGCCGGGACGTGGTAATGTCGGTGGACCTGGACCACGTCATCCTCCAAGGCACCGCGCATGACGTGCCACATCACCATTTCTACCCCTTCCGAGCCACCTTCGCGGAGGTATTCCACATGCGGCATCTTCGACAGGCCGACGGGATCCGAGGTCAGGCGGTCCAGGAATTCATTGTCCCATTTGGCGTTGATCAGCCCGGCGCGCTTGTATTGCAACTGATGCGACAGGCCGCCGGTGCCAAAGATCACCACGCGCAGGTCTTCGGGATAGCTTTCGATGGCGCGGCGGATCGCCTTGCCAAGGTTGTAGCAGCGGTTGCCGGTCGGCGCCGGATATTGCACCACATTCACCGCCAGCGGCACGACCAGTGTGCCCCAATCGTCCTCGGGCGTCTTGTCGCCATACATGACCGACAAGGGGACGGTCAGGCCGTGATCGACCTCCATCTCGTTCATGATGGTCATGTCGAATTCGTCGAGGATCAGAGATTGTGCGATATGGCTGGCCAGTTTGGAATGGTTCTTGACCACCGGCACCGGGCGGGGGCCGAAACCCTCGTCAGCGGGGTGGAATTCGGCGGCCGCCCCCAGTGCGAAGGTGGGAATGCACGAGGCGTCGAAGGCCGTGCAATGGTCGTTGTACACCACGAAGCACACGTCGGGCTTTACCTCGGCCATCCATTTGCGCGAGAATTCGAAGCCCCTGAACACCGGCTGCCAATAGGGCTGGTCGGTGATGTGGGTGTCCATGGCGACCCCGATGGCCGGCACATGCGAAACCCCGACCCCTGCAACGATGCGTGCCATCACTTGTTCTCCCATTCGGTTTTGAAGCGGTTGCCCTCGATCGAGCGTCCGCCTGCCAGCATCATCGCGCGGTAGGCTTCGACCCCCATTCCGGTCATCAAGCCTGCGAGGTTCTGGAAATTGATGCCGTCGTTGGCCGCCAGTTTCGAGGTGTAATAGATGTTCCCCCCCAATTCGAGCAGCAGGTTCCAGTCCCGTTTCAGCACGGCCTCGCGTTGCTCTGGGGTCATGGGGAAGCGGTCCAGATAGGCCTCTTCGCCCGCATTGAACGCGTCGCGGTTCTTCTGCAGCCGCAGCGAGATGCAGAACTGGTTCAGATGATACCCCTCGCGTGAGCGGTCGGCGTCAAAGACCAGCGTGCCGGGGATATCCTCGTAGTCCTTCTTCATGTCGTTCTCCCGTCCTTCTGGGCGCCGTCGTGTCCTGCCAAAGGGGGCAGGGCAGGGCCCCGATCCCGTAATGTATACACGCGCGCGAGCGGTTTGGGCGAATTGAATCCTGCGGCCCGGTATTGGAAATTGCTATTCCCGACTCATGTTTTCGTCGGCGTCGGGCACTGCGGCCAGGCTGCTTTCGCGCAGCAGATCCAGAAACCGCGCCTGTGTCGCAGTGGGACGCCAGGAACTGCGATAAGTCAGGCCGATGGCGCGGATGTTGTTTTCCAGCGGCACGGCGAGCGGCACGATATGCCCGTCGCGCTCTTCGGTGCTTATCTGGTGGCGCGAGACGATGGAAATATAGTCCCCCTGCGCCAGAATGCCCCGCAGCATGACCATCGAGGACGAGACCACCCGCACTGGCGTGCGGGGGCGGTCCTGGATGCGCAGGGTTTCGTAAAGATAGGTGCCAGCGGGTGTGGTTTTCGGTGGCGCGACCCAGGGATAGGCGAGGG
>CALEZJ010000149.1 GCA_937927885.1 uncultured Paracoccaceae bacterium
TCCTGCAATTCGCAATCGCCATTGGCGGCGCAGGTCAGGCAGTCCAGCGGGTGGTCCGAGATATAAAGCTCCATCACCCCCTTGCGCAGTTTTTTCAGCGTCTCGGTCTGGGTGTGGACCTTGATCCCGGGGGCAACCGGGGTCGTGCACGAGGCCGGCGTGCCGTTGCGCCCGTCGATCTGCACCAGACACAGGCGGCAGGAGCCGAAGGCGTCAATGCTGTCCGTCGCGCAGAGCTTGGGAACCGAAATCCCCAGTTCGGCGGCGGCGCGCATGATGCTGGTGCCTTCGGGCACGGTGACATCGAACCCGTCGATGGTCAGCGTCACCAGGGTTTTCGATCTGGCCGCAGGCGTGCCGAAATCGCGGTCTGGAATGATGAAGTCTTTCATTCGGCGGCCTCTTTCGCGCGGGCAAAGTCATCGGGGAAATGGGTGAGGGCGGACAGCACCGGATAGGGCGTGAACCCGCCAAGGGCGCAGAGCGACCCCGATTTCATCGTGCTGCACAGGTCGGTCAGCAGCGGCAGGGCGCTGGCATCCCCGGCGGCGATGCGGTCGATGGTTTCCACGCCGCGCACGGCGCCGATGCGGCAGGGGGTGCATTTACCGCAGGATTCAACCGCGCAGAACTCCATCGCGAACCGCGCCATGCCCAGCATGTCGGTGCGGTCATCCACCACGGTCAGGCCGGCGTGTCCGATCAGCCCGTCTTTGGCGGCGAAATCCTCGTACCCGAAGGGCGTGTCGAACAGGCTGCGCGGGAACCAGGCGCCCAGCGGGCCGCCCACCTGCACCGCCTTGACGGGCCGACCCGAGGCGGTGCCCCCGGCGATGTCGTCGACGATCTGGCCAAGGGTAAGGCCAAAGGCCACCTCGTAAAGCCCGCCGTATTTGACATTCCCGGCGATCTGCAACGGCATGGTGCCGCGCGAACGCCCGATGCCGAAATCGCGGTAGAAGGCGGCGCCCTTGTCCAGGATCACCGGAACCGAAGCCAGCGAGAGGACGTTGTTGACCACTGTCGGCTTGCCGAACAGCCCCTGCAAGGCGGGCAGCGGCGGTTTCGCGCGCACGATGCCGCGCTTGCCTTCGAGCGAGTTCAGCAGGCTGGTTTCCTCGCCACAGACATAGGCCCCGGCGCCGACGCGGATTTCCAGATCAAAGGCATGGGCCGAACCCATCACCGACAGGCCCAGCAGCCCTGCCTCGCGCGCGATGCGGACGGCGCGGCCCATGATCTCGATCGCGACCGGGTATTCGCTGCGGATATAGACGTAGCCCCTGGTCGCCCCGGTGGCGAGGCCCGCGATCACCATGCCCTCGATCAGGCAGAAGGGGTCACCCTCCATCAGCATGCGGTCGGCGAAGGTGCCGCTGTCG
>CALEZJ010000150.1 GCA_937927885.1 uncultured Paracoccaceae bacterium
TGCCAAGAGGGCCCGCGGGCGTACGCGTGGTAATCACCGCGACCCCGGTCGCAAAGGCCCCCAGCGCATCGCGAAAGGCCCGTTCCTGCCCCGGCCCGGGAATCACACTGCGTTCATCGTCGTTGTCTGTCACGTCAGCCCCTGCTCGCCGCCCGATCCTGCGCTAGATAGCACATGGGCGGCAGTGTTCCAGTCGCTCTCGACACGTCAGGACGTCAACGTTAACGTCGCCGTCTCGCAATTGACAGGCAAGGCTCCATGGCGCGCAAGATCATCATAGACACCGACCCCGGACAGGACGACGCCGTCGCCATTCTGCTGGCGCTTGCGTCGCCCGAGATCGAGGTGCTGGGGATCACCTGCGTCGCCGGAAACGTGCCCCTGGCAATGACCCAGCGCAATGCCCGGATGATCTGCGAATTGGCAAAGCGACCGGATATCAAGGTGTTCGCAGGCTGCGACCGACCGATGCGCCGCAAACTGGTGACGGCGGAACATGTGCATGGCAAGACCGGCCTCGACGGCGCGGAATTGCCCGAACCCGTCATGCCGCTGCAGGAGCGGCACGCTGTCGATTTCCTGATCGAGACCTTGCGCGCTGAAACTCCAGGGAGCGTCACGCTGGTCCCCATCGGTCCGTTGACCAACATCGCCACCGCGATGCAGCGCGCGCCTGATATCGTACCGCGCATCGGGCAGATCGTCCTGATGGGCGGGGCCTATTTCGAGGTCGGCAACATCACCCCCGCGGCCGAGTTCAACATCTATGTCGATCCCGAGGCGGCGGCCATCGTCTTTGGCTCGGGCGTGCCATTGACCGTGATGCCGCTCGACGTGACCCACAAGGCGCTGACCACGCGGCCCCGGATCGAGGCGTTTCGGGCTCTGGGCCCCGTGGGCGAGGTGGTCTCCGGCTGGACCGATTTCTTCGAGCGCTTCGACATGGAGAAATACGGCTCGGAGGGTGCCCCACTGCACGACCCCTGCACGGTGGCCTGGATTCTTCGGCCGGATCTGTTCACCGGGCGGCAGATCAATGTCGAGATCGAAACCCACAGCGAACTGACCCTGGGCATGACGGTGGCCGACTGGTGGGGGATCACCACGCGGCCAAAGAATGCGTTCTTTGTCGGGGGCGTGGATGCGGACGGATTCTATGCGCTGTTGACCGAGCGGCTTGCGCGGCTCTGAGGTCTGCCTGCGGCGGCGGGGGCGGCGCGTCTCGGGCCCCGTTCAGGGGCCCCACGGCCCTTCCGGCGCAGGACGGGCTCCGGGGGCAAACGAGGATTTGCGTATTTAAGGCAGAATGAAGGGCTGATCGTGCCTCTTCATTCTGCTCCAAATACGCATCTTGATCGCACTGCAAAACCGCGCGGACAGCGGATGAGGGCGAGGGTTCGCCCGGCCGTCAGGCGTTGAAGAGGAAATGCAGGACGTCGCCGTCTTTCACTTCATAGGTCTTGCCTTCAACGCGGAATTTTCCCGCTTCCTTGGCACCGGCCTCGCCCTTGCCTGCGACGTAATCGGCATAGGCGATGGTTTCTGCGCGGATGAAGCCCTTTTCAAAATCGCCGTGGATCACGCCTGCCGCCTGCGGGGCCAACGTGCCCCGGGTGATGGTCCAGGCACGCGCTTCCTTGGGGCCGACGGTGAAATAGGTTTGCAGGCCAAGAAGATCATACCCGGCCCGGATCAGACGGTCGAGGCCGGCTTCCTCCAGTCCCATTTCCTGAAGGAACATCGCTGCTTCCTCTGTGGGAAGCTGGCTGATCTCTTCCTCGATGCGTGCCGAGATCACCACAAACCCGGCCCCCTGCGCGGTCGCCATCTGCGCCACGCGCGCGGTCTGGGCATTGCCGGTCGCGGCCGAGGATTCCTCGACGTTGCAGACATAAAGCACGGGCTTCGCGGTTAGCAATTGCAGCATGCGCCACGCCTTGGCGTCATCGGCCGAAACTGTGACGCTGCGCGCGGGTCTGCCGTCCTCCAGTGCCTTTTGTGCAAGGACCAGCAGGCGGTCCTGATCGGCGGCCTCCTTGTCGGCGCCTTTCAGTTTGCGGGCAAGGTTGGCGCGGCGGCGTTCGATGCTCTCGAGGTCGGCCAGCATCAGTTCGGTTTCGATGGTTTCGGCGTCCGCCACCGGGTCGATGCGCCCCTCGACATGGGTAATGTCGCCGTCTTCAAAGCAGCGCAGCACATGGGCGATGGCGTCGCACTCGCGGATATTGGCCAGGAACTGGTTGCCCAGCCCCTCGCCCTTAGACGCCCCGCGCACCAGTCCCGCGATGTCGACAAAGGTCATGCGGGTGGGGATGATCTGCCTTGAACCGGCGATGGATGCCAGGGTTTCGAGGCGGGCGTCGGGCACCGCCACTTCGCCCACGTTGGGCTCGATTGTGCAAAAGGGAAAGTTCGCCGCCTGCGCCGCCGCCGTGCGGGTCAGCGCGTTGAACAGGGTCGATTTGCCGACATTCGGCAGACCCACGATGCCCATCTTGAAACCCATCTCGACCCCTCATGCGCTGTTCGGGGCGCTTCTAGGGGTTTGGCGCGCGCGGGGCAAGGCTCAGAAGGGTTTGGCGACGACGACCCAAAGAATGGCGATCGCGCCCAGCACGCTGACCTCGTTGAAGATCCGCAGGTAAAGGTCGCTTTCGCGGAAGACGCCGCGTCTTGCGCGCGCAACCAGCACCCCGGTCCAGACGTAGTGTCCCGCCAGCGCCGCAACCAGCGTCAGCTTGACATGCACCCATGGCGCGAAGCTCCAGACCGCCCAGCCCAGCCACAACCCGCTGAGCACTGCGATCACCGCCAGCCCTGCCGAGAAGCGATAGAGCCGATAGGTCAGATCGCCCAGCGGACCCTGCCGTCCACTCGCGATAAAGTCCCGTTTCCAATAGATGATCGCCCGCGGGACCGCGAAGATCGAGGTCATCCATCCCATGACGCAGAGAATATGCAGAATCTTGAGCCAGTCCATGCGGTCAGGATTGCCCTGTGCGGGCCGGGGAAACAAGGGGCCGCGCGCGGCCTCCACGGTTTATTCCGTGGTCTCCGCCCAAAGGAAAGCCGAGAGGGCGGCATCGCCGCTGATCATCGCATCCAGGGTCGCAACGCCCCAGCGCGCCACGAGACTGGGCTCGGAGGCGGTCAGCAGGGACCGTCCCAGCCCCGCGGAGGTCCCAGGCGCGGTAAAGCCCAGCCATTCCAGAATCGTCGGGTAGACGTCGATCATTGACCCCGTGGTGTCGATAACACGCCCAGATCCGGTTTCGCCGATCAGCATGACGGTATTCGCCAATGCGAGTTCCGGCCGGACCGCCAGAGGAAACGGGCTGTGGTTCAGATGGTCCGACAGCACGATGATGCGCAGTGGTCGGCCACGCGCAGCCTCGACATGAGCGCGGCGCAGGTCGGTGATGTAGGCCAGCGTGTCCTCAAGCGTGCATCGCGCCGTTGCGACGATGTCGGTGGATTGCTCGGCCCGACCGGACCGGGTGCATCGGCGTGACAGGTACCCGTTCACCCCGTGTGGGCCGATGGTTTCCACGATTTGCAGGAAAGGCGCCGGAGCGTGCAGCAGTCCGGCCAGACGCAGTCGGGCGGTGTCGAAGGTCAACTGGTCGTCCAGCACCCAGCCCACCAGCGCCGCTTCGATCACGTCCGGAGCGTGCAGACGACGAAATCCCGCGAGGCCGAGCGGTTCGGCCACGCCATGCGTGCGGTAAAAGGTATCGATGCCGGCAAACCCTTCATCCGCGCCGACGATATAGTCCATGGCATAGCCCCGTTCGCCCAAAACGTCGGTCAGGCAGGTCAGGCGTGGCAGAAAGCGTTCGACGACACCGAAATTGTTCAGACCGATCAGTCCCCTTGGCAGCAGCGGAACCCCGCATTGCGACGCAACCATGCCGGCCAGGCTCCATCCGGTGCCGATGATCTGTCCGACATTGACGAAGGTCAGCGCGTCGGGCTCCAGCATGCGCAGGGGATCATAGGCGCCCGGATAGGCCTGGGCATCGGAAAATCTCCGATCTGTCCCTTCGAGATAGATCAGCGCGATATCGGGCAGGGGAGTGGGCGAGACCAGTCGGTCGAGCAGCCTGAACTCTGCGACGAGATCGGCCTCGGGCGGCGGAAAGACCAGGCGTTGCGCCGCAGCCGAGACGATGGGATTGCCGACCAGCAGGCCCAGGATCGCGAGACCCAGCAACCCGCGGCGCACTTGCCAGAGGTTCGACAGCAGCACCAGCGCCAGCACGACCAGGATCAGGGCCACGCTGACCTTCAGGATCTCGCTGTCCAGGCCCCCCAGTCCCGCGCCCTGCATGCCGAATTCGACGTGAAACAGCATGGACAGCATATCCACCCGGCCAAACCCGCGCGCGATCACTGCAAAGGGCAGCGCAAGCAAGGCTGCGCCTGCCAGCCCCCAGATCAACGCGCGCGATTGCCCCGCCGGTCGCCGCCACAATGCCCGGCCTCCCAGCGCCAACGCCAGAAGCAGGCACAGGATGGCAACCGCACCGGGCTTGTCGACACGAAAGCGCGGCAGCGTGACCGCCATTGTGCCCACGATCAGGGGAACAGCCAGCAATCCGCTCAGAACGAGGCGTCGGATGGAAAACCCTGACCATGCCGGAGCCGGTTGGCGCACGTCCCTGAGGCCTTCTGCTGCTCTTGCCGGGGAATTCGTTACACTCCCGATTGATTTCCGTCGAGGATTTCTTCACATGCGACACGGACACAGCAAGGACATCCTGATGACCCGCATCGACCGTCGATTCGCCGAACTCAAACGCCAGGGCCGCAAGGCCTTTGTCACCTATATCATGGGCGGCGATCCGGATGTGGCGACGTCCCTGGCCGTGATGAAGGGGCTGCCGGGTGCCGGGGTCGACATCATCGAGCTGGGCATGCCCTTTACCGACCCGATGGCGGACGGCCCGACGATCCAGTTGGCCGGGCAGCGCGCGCTGGATGGCGGGATGACCATGGATCAGGTCCTGGACATGGTGCGGGCCTTTCGCGCCGGGGATCAGGCGACCCCCATCGTGCTGATGGGCTATTACAACCCGATCTATTCGCGCGGCGTCGACCGTTTTCTGGCCGAGGCGCGCGAGGCCGGGATCGACGGGCTGATCGTCGTCGACCTGCCGCCCGAGGAAGACAGCGAATTGTGCCTGCCCGCGCAGGCGGCGGGGCTGAACTTCATCCGGCTGGCGACGCCCACCACCGATGCGGCGCGGCTGCCCAAGGTGCTGCAGAATACCTCGGGTTTCGTCTATTACGTCTCGGTCACCGGAATCACCGGGGCTGCGGCGGCGCAGGCGGCCGATGTGGGCCCCGAGGTGGCGCGCATCAAGGCCTCGACCGACCTGCCGGTGATCGTCGGCTTTGGCATTACCACGCCCGAGGCCGCGCAGGCGATTGCCTCGGTCGCCGATGGCTGCGTCGTGGGCTCGGCGATCGTCAAGGAGATCGGCGCGGGAAGGCCGGTCGATCAGGTGCTGGCCTTCGTGGCTACTCTGGCTGCGGGAGCGCACCGGGGGTGAATGGTAAGGTGGGGTTGAACCCCACCCTACGCGGTGTCAAAGCCCGGCGCCCTCGTCGAGGCCCAGCATCAGGTTCAGGTTCTGCACCGCAGCGCCAGAGGCCCCCTTGCCCAGATTGTCCAGCACCGCGATCAGCGTCGCGGCACCGGTCTTCGGATTGCCGTGCACGCTCAGGTCCAGCCGGTTGGTGCCGTTGAGGCGTTGCGGGTCGACGCGGGGTTCATGCGTCGCGGCAGGGACGAGTCCGACAAACCGTTCGCCCGCATAGGCCGCGCGCAGGGCTTCCTCGGCCTCGGTCATGCCCTTGGCACCCAATCCGGGCAAGTGCACCGCCACCGCCATCCCCTGCGCATACTGGCCGACCGAGGGGACAAAGACCGGGGTCTCGCTCAGCAGTCCATGGCGGGTGATCTCGGGAAGGTGCTTGTGGCCCTGCGACGCGGCATAGAGAAAGCCCCCGTGTGCTGCGCCGGTTTCGAACTCCGCGATCATTGCCTTGCCGCCGCCCGAATAGCCCGAGATCCCCGAGATCGACAGCGCCCGCGCCGGGTCGATCAACCCGGCCTGCACCAGCGGGCGGATCAGCGCGATGGCGCAGGTTGACCAGCAACCGGGATTTGACACACGGGTTGCGCCGGCGATCGCTTCGCGCTGGCCCATGGCCATTTCGGGCAGGCCAAAGACCCAGTCCGACGCCGTCCGGTGCGCCGTCGAGGCGTCGATCAGCCGCGTGCCAAAGGGTTCGGCCAGCGCCGCCGCTTCGCGCGCGGCGTCGTCGGGCAGACAGAGGATCGCCACCTCGGCCTCGGCCAGCGCGTCGGCTCGGGCGGCGGGGTCCTTGCGGCGGGCGGGGTCGATCTGGATCAGGCGGATGTCGGTGCGCCCCACCAGACGCTCGCGGATCTGCAGCCCGGTGGTGCCAACCTCACCGTCGATGAAGACCGAATGTGCCATGTCAAATCCCCCGTATTCGGAAATCCGCGCATAGGCCATCGGGGCGCGCGGAGCAAGATTCGATTCTGCGGAAGCTTGCAACACTGTGGGTGCGGTGGTAAGAAAAACTGACCAATTTGCGGAGTGCCCCATGCCCGTCATCACCACCATCGAGGATCTTCGCCGCCTGCACCAGCGGCGCGCGCCCAAGATGTTCTGGGATTACTGCGAATCCGGCAGCTGGACCGAGCAGACCTTTCGCGACAATACCAGCGATTTCCACAAGATCCGCCTGCGCCAGCGGGTGGCGGTGGACATGTCGAACCGAACGACCGCCAGCCGGATGATCGGTCAGCCGGTGGCGATGCCGGTGGCGCTGGCGCCGGTCGGGTTGACGGGGATGCAGCACGCGGATGGCGAGATCCTGGCGGCGAAGGCAGCCGAGGCTTTCGGCGTGCCCTTCACGCTGTCCACCATGTCGATCTGTTCGATCGAGGATGTCGCCGCGCATACGACGAAGCCCTTCTGGTTCCAGCTCTATGTGATGAAGGACGAGGATTTCGTCCGCCGCATCCTGCAACGGGCCAAGGATGCCGGGGTTTCGGCGCTGGTGCTGACGCTGGATCTTCAACTGTTGGGCCAGCGGCACAAGGATCTGAAGAACGGCCTGTCCGCGCCGCCAAAGCTGAAACTGGCAACCATGGCCGATCTGGCCACCAAGGTGCGCTGGGGGCTGGGGATGCTGGGCACCAGACGGCGGTTCTTTGGCAACATCGTCGGTCACGCCAAGGGGGTGGGTGATGCGTCCTCGCTGGGCTCCTGGACAGCCGAGCAGTTCGACCTGCAACTCGACTGGGGCAAGATCGAAAAGCTGCGCGACATGTGGGGCGGCAAGCTGATCCTGAAAGGGATCAACGATCCCGAGGATGCGGTGATGGCGCAGAAGATCGGCGCCGATGCGATCGTGGTGTCGAACCACGGCGGCCGACAACTGGACGGGGCGATGTCGTCGATCCGCATGCTGCCCTCGATCCTCGATGCGGTGGGGGGCACGACCGAGGTGCATCTGGACAGCGGCATCCGCTCGGGTCAGGACGTGCTGAAGGCTTTGGCGATGGGGGCGACGGGGACCTATATCGGACGGGCCTTTGTCTATGGGCTTGGGGCGATGGGGCAGGCGGGGGTCACGAAGGCGCTCGAAGTCATCCACGCCGAACTGGACAAGACCATGGCGCTGTGCGGCGAGCGGGACGTGACGGCTTTGGGGCGGCACAACCTGCTGGTGCCGCAGGGGTTTGGCGATCCCACGGTCGTGATCTGAGCCGGAGGAGCAGGGGGCATTCTGCCCCCTCTTCGCTGCGCGAATTCACCCCCAGAGGATATTTGAGGACAGATGAGGGGACGGTCAGTCCTCGGCCCGGTCGAGCGCGCGGCGCAACTGGCGCAGCAGGGCGTCTCGCCGAAGCGCGTCCGGCGCGGCCCGCAGAGCCTCGTCGATGTCCAGAAGCAGGGTCGAGACATCGTTGTGCCAGTCCGGTGCCGCCACGGCTTCGGGTGCGATGCGCGGCGGGCGTATGGGAGCGTCGAGGCCGCGCGGCCCCTCGGGCGTCAGTTCAAAGGTCTGATCCAGCAATGGCATCAGCACTGGCGCGGCGAGGCGCGGGCGCAGGGTCTCGGCCAGGGCCGATATGGCCGGGGGCTCGCCATGGGTGAGGAAGGCGCCAAGGCGCACCGGGGCGCGCGCCATGACCCAGTCGGTCAGTTCGGGCCCGTCCGCATGGCCGCTGTAGCCGTCGAAATTGCGGATGCGGGCATGGACCGGGTAGGTTTCGCCCTGGATGCGCACCGATGACGCGCCATCGACCAAAAGCCGCCCCAGCGTGCCCACAGCCTGATAGCCTACCATGAGGATTGTTGCCGCCTCTGACCAGAGCCAGCGCTTCAGCCGGTGGCGGATGCGCCCGGCCTCGCACATGCCCGAGGCGGCGATGACGATGTGAAAGCCGTCGATCTGGTCGAGACGTTTCGAATCCTCAAGGCTCTGGGTGAAATGCAGGTTCGGCGCGCGCAGGCCCTGGGTCAGGGATTGGTCATGGCTCAGGCTTCGGCGATGGCGCAGAAAAACCTCGGTCGCGCGGGTGGCCAGCGGGCTGTCGATATGGATCGGGATATCGGGCAGCGCGCCCTCGCGGATCAGAAGGGTCAGATCGGCGATCAATTCCTGCGCGCGCTCGACCGCAAAGGAGGGGATAAGCAGCACCCCATCCGGGCGCATCGCGGCGCGAACCTCGTCGCGCAGGGCGAGGCGGCGGGCCTCGTCACTGGTCGCGGGGCGGTCCGTGCCGCCATAGGTGCTTTCGACGATCAGGTAATCGACGCCCGTGGGGCCCTCGGGGGCGGGATGCAGCAGTTTGGCGGCTGGGCCGAGATCGCCTGAAAACAGCAGGCGGAGTGGCTCGGATCCGTCAATCTCGATCTCGACCGAGGCCGAGCCCAGCATGTGGCCGGCGTTCCAGAACCGCGCCCGCACCCCGGCCAGCACGGTGACCCAGTCGCCAAAGGCATGTCCCGCGAACTGCGCCAGCGTCGTCTCGACATCGGCAGCCGTATAGATCGGCTCGACCGCCCCCTGATGCCAGCGGGCCCGGCGGCGGTTCAATTGCTGCACTTCGATCGCCTGGATATGCGCTGAATCGGGCAGCATGACGCTGCACAGGTCCTGCCTGAGCCGGGTC
>CALEZJ010000151.1 GCA_937927885.1 uncultured Paracoccaceae bacterium
CGCCCATCGCCTCGCGCAGCCACGGCTGGCGGGCGAAGTGCCTTCAGCGGCTGATCCGCCTCGACCTGCCGGTGCCGCGCACGGTGGCGCTGTCCTTTGACGCGGTGCGCGCCATCGCCTCGGGGTCGATGCCCGATCTGGGCTCGCTGGTCGGCCGGTTCGAGGCGGGGCAGCTTCTGTCCGTGCGCCCCTCGGCCGAAAACCCGGATTGGGGCGGGCCGGGTGCGATCCTCAACATCGGCATGAACGACGACCGCCACGCCGAAATCTCTGCCGCGCATGGCGAGCCGGTGGCCACCGCGCTCTATCTCGCCTTCGTGCAATCCTATGCCCAGCATGTGGCGCGGCTGGACCCCGACATGTTCGCCGTCGCCGAGCCCTGTCTGCCCGCCTTGCAGGCGGCCCTTTACGATTACGAAAAGGAGATGGAGGAACCCTTCCCGCAGGACCCGCGCAAGCAATTGGGCGAGGTGCTGCGCTCGATGGCGCGCGCCTGGGAGGGGACTTCCGCCCGCCTGCTCCGCCAGGCAAAGGGTGCCCCGGCCGAGGCGGGGCTGGGCCTCGTCGTGCAGGCGATGGCCGGGGGATTTGGCACGGCCGATTCCGGCGCCGGGGTCATCCAGTTCATCGACCCGGCCAGCGGTGCGCCGCAGATCACCGGGCGCTATGCCCTGCGCGGGCAGGGGCGCGATGCGCTGTCGAACAACCCGCAGGCGCTGTTCCTGACCCGCGATCCGCGCGGCCCGTCGCTGGAGGACCAGAACCCCGAGGCCTATGCCCAGCTCCTCCATCACGGGGCAATCTGCCGCGAGAAGCTGCGCGAGGAAATGCAGATCGAATTCACCCTGGTCGGCGGACGGCTTTGGGTGCTCGACGCGCTCAAGGTCCAGCGCACCAGCCGCGCGGCGGTGCGCAGCGCCGTGCAGATGGCCGAAGACGGCATCATCAGCCGCAAGGAGGCGCTCTTGCGGGTAACGCCGCGCGCGCTGTCGGAACTGTTGCACCGTCAGGTCGATCCGCGCGGCCCGCGCGAGGTGGTGGCGCGTGGCATGGCGGCCAGTCCGGGGGCGGCGACGGGGCGGCTGGTGTTCACCTCGACCGCCGCGCAGGCGAGCGCGGCGCGCGGCGAGCCCTGCATTCTGGTGCGCCGCGAAACCTCGCCCGAGGACATCCGCGGCATGCACGCCGCCGCCGGGGTGCTGACCGAGCGCGGCGGAATGACCAGCCATGCGGCGGTGATCGGGCGCGGCCTTGGCGTGCCCTGCATCGTCGGGGCCACGGGCCTGCGCATCGACCTGAAGGCGCGCCAGTTGCACACCGGCCGCCGGGTTCTGGACGAGGGCGATCTGATCACCATCGACGGCACGGCGGGCGAGGTGCTCCTGGGCGCGGCCAACCTGCTGGAGCCCGCGCATGACAAGTGGTTCACCACGCTCCTGGACTGGGCCGACACCCTGCGCGACATCGGTGTGCGTGCGAATGCCGACACGCCCACGGATGCCCGCATCGCGCGCGGCTTCAAGGCCGAGGGAATCGGCCTGTGTCGGACGGAGCACATGTTCTTTGAAGACGACCGCCTGACGGTGATGCGCGAGATGATCTTTGCCGACACCGGCCATGACCGGGCGGCGGCGCTGGCGCGGCTCTTGCCGATGCAGCGGTCGGATTTCATCGAGCTTTTCTCGATCATGCAGGGTCTGCCGGTCTGCATCCGCCTGTTCGATCCGCCCCTGCACGAATTCCTGCCCCACACGCGCGAGGGGATGAAGCAGCTTGCCGACGCGCTGGACAAACCCCTGTCGGAAATCACCCGCCGGGCCGAGGAACTGGCCGAGTTCAACCCGATGCTGGGCCTGCGCGGGGTGCGGCTGGGGGTCACCCTGCCCGAGATCTACGAAATGCAGGTGCGCGCCATCTTCGAGGCCACGATCGAGACCGCCAAGCGCGGCGCCAAGGTGGTGCCGGAAATCATGATCCCGCTGGTCTCGGCGATGCGCGAGGTCGAACTGGTCAAGGCGCGCATCGACGCGGTGGCGGCTGCCGTGCGGGTGGAAAAGGGGACGGCCTTCGACTACCGGCTGGGGGTGATGGTGGAAACCCCGCGCGCGGCGCTGCGCGCGGCGGAAATCGTCCAGCATGCCGAATTCATGTCCTTTGGCACCAATGACCTGACGCAGATGACCTACGGGCTCAGCCGCGACGATGCCGGGCGGTTCATGTCCTATTATGTCCAGTCGGGGGTGTTCCGCGAGGACCCGTTCCATGTGCTCGACACCGACGGTGTGGGCGAGCTGTTGCTGATCGCGGCGGAACGGGGACGGCGCACCAGGCCCGGGGTTACGCTGTCGATATGCGGCGAGCATGGCGGCAGCCCCGAATCGATAGCCTTCTGCCGCGATGCCGGCTTCGATTATGTGTCCTGTTCACCCTTCCGCGTGCCGGTCGCGCGGCTTGCTGCAGCGCAACTGACCATCGCCGCCTCGGACGCCCGTGCGCCGATGGCGGACCTGCGCTGACGCCTGTGATTCAAGGGAAATCCTGACCTTGCCCGGGTTCGCCGCGCTGCCGAGACAGGGGCGCGTCAACCGGGTCGGAGCCGGTTTGTAGACTCGGGCCGCGTTTTGCGCTAACCCTCGGGTCGGCGAGGCTGCGGTCCAGGGGGGGAACCGGGTCGCAGAACCCGCCATTCATGAACGACATGCCGCACCCATGCGGCAGACCGGACGCCCCTGGCGTAGCCCTTGCGCTGCCCTAGGCTGACAGAGGATGGACGGGATGGGATGGATTGCTCGGCTGGCCCCGATGGGGTTGGCGATTGTTCTTGGACTGGCGCCGTTGACCGCTGCCGCCGATCTGCCGATCGAACAAAGTCTGGCGCTCGCGCTCAGCGCCGAAAGGGATGCGATGCGTCGCGTCTCGCCCCGCGTGGTGACCCGCGCGACGTCGCCTCTGGATTCGCCCGAAATGCTGCTGCGCTATGACCCGTCCTATCTGCGGACCCTGCCGCGCTCGGGCGATCAGCAGGTGCAATGCCTGGCCGAAGCGATCTATCACGAGGCCCGCGGCGAGGACGTCATGGGGCAATTCGCGGTTGCCGAGGTGATCCTGAACCGGGTCGATCTGCCGAACTACCCCGACACCGTCTGCGGCGTGGTCCACCAGAACGCGCACAGGTCCAACGCCTGCCAGTTCAGCTATGCCTGCAATGGCCGTTCGCGGGCGATGAGCGACACCGACGCCCGGCGTCTGGCCGAAGGCATCGCGCAGATCCTGCTGTCGGGCTCGCCGCGCGAACTGACCGATGGCGCTACCCATTTCCACACCACCGATGTGCGCCCGCGCTGGTCCTCGACCTTCCAGCGCACCGCGCAGATCGGCACGCATCTGTTCTACCGCGAACCGCTGCGGTTGTCGTTCAACTGACGCGGGCAACTCCTCTGGGCAACTGACCCGGGCCACTGACGCGGGTTGCGCATCGGAAACCGGATTCGTCGCCTTGGGCGCGTTTCATGCCGCTTGCGCATTGTGCGATCCGCGCGGCGCGCGCTAAGACCCTGCCCGTGATCCCCTTGGCGAGGCTGGCATGAGCAGCGACATCCATCTGGCATTTGCCCCCCCCGAGGAGCGCGCCGAGGCCACCGCCTCGGCCGATCCGCGTGACCGCATCGCGCTGAGGGACTTTCTGACCGAGGCCGAGATCGGCGCCTTCCAGACCGAGCGCGGGCATACCCAGCGGCTGATGTTCAACGTCGTCGTCGAGGTGCGCCCGCTCAGTGGCCCGATCGACGATGATGTCGACAGGATCATGTCCTACGACACGATCACCGAGGCAATCACCGATGAACTGGCGGCGGGGCGGCTGAACCTTTTGGAAACCCTGGCCGAGCATGTGGCCGAGCGTATCCTGGCCCATCCGCGGGCCATGCGGGCCTTCGTGCGGGTGGAAAAGCTGGATCGCGGTCCGTTCAAGCTGGGGGTCGAGATCGTGCGCACCCGCGCCGCCGTGCCGGTGGCGCAGGCCAGCGGCGCCGCGCTGCATCCGACGCTGGTCTATCTGGACAATGCGGCGATTGCGGCCGCCGATCTGCCCGCCCGCGTCGATGCGCTGGCGGCGCGGGTGGGAGGCGCCGTGGTCCTCTGCGTGGGGTTGCCGGACAAGGACGTGCCACAGGTCGGCGTGACCTCGGTCCAGCGGCGTATCGACCTCCTGGCGATCGAGCAGAACGCCTGGGTGCTGGCGGGACGGGACCGGCGCTGGCTGGTGGTCGAAAGCCGCACGGAAATCGACTGGGCGATCCGGCAGGGCCGCACCATCGTCTGGGCGCCGTCGAAACTGGTGCTGGATACGCCCGACGCGCCCATCCAGCACGCGGCGAATGGCCCGGCACTGGCGCTCTGGCTGGCCGAGTCGCTGGCGGCGCGCGCCCTCGTCACTCCGCCGGGGATCACCCTGTCGGCGGGAAGCCGCGTGCCGGTTGAAACATTCGCGTAACGGCCGCGCGGCTTGCTTGAAAACCCGGGGCCGATCTGATTCTCAGGGTCGCATGACCCCAGAACACCCGTATCATCCGATCCCCCGCACCGACCTGCCGCGCCCGCCCGGCGCCCTGTCGCTGGCGGGCAGCGCGCATGTCTGGTTCCGGCCCGACGCCCCCGGGGCCCGGGCCCTGTCGCAGCCGCGTCCGATCCTGCCGGGCCTGCCCGCCGACCGTCCTCTGGTCATGGGCATCGTCAACGTCACCCCCGACAGTTTCAGCGACGGCGGCACGCTGGGCGGGGTTGGCGACGCCGTGGCGCGGGCACGCGCGATGGTGGCGGCGGGGGCCGACATTCTGGACATCGGCGGTGAAAGCACCCGCCCCGGCGCCGCCGAGGTGCCGGTGCCCGAGGAAATCGCCCGTGTGGCGCCGGTCATCGCCGCGATCCGCGCCGACGGCATCACCACGCCGATCAGCATCGACACCCGCAAGGCCCGCGTGGCCGAGGCGGCGCTGGCAGCCGGGGCCAACATCGTCAACGATGTCGCCGCCCTGACCTGGGACGCGGATCTGGCCCGAGTGGTGGCCGAGGCCGGCGCACCGCTCTGCCTGATGCACGCGCAGGGCACGCCGCAGACCATGCAGGCCGCACCGCATTACGGCGATGTGCTGACCGAGGTCTACGACTGGCTGGCGCGGCGGATGGAGTTTGCCGTGGCGCAGGGCATCGCGCCCGAACGGATCATCACCGACCCCGGCATCGGCTTTGGCAAGACCCTGCAGCACAACCTGACCCTGCTGCGCGGCCTGTCGCTGTTTCATTCCCTGGGCGCGCCGATCCTTCTGGGCGCCTCGCGCAAGCGGTTCATCGGCACGCTTTCGGGCGTCGACGAGGCCGCGCGGCGCATGCCCGGCTCGGTCGCGGTGGCGCTATTTGCGGCGGCGCAGGGGGCACAGGTGATCCGCGTGCATGATGTTGCGGAAACGGTTCAGGCTTTGGCGCTGTGGCGCGCACTGACTTTGGAGGCATGAGACAATGACCAGGCTTTTTGGCACGGACGGGGTGCGCGGGCAGGCCAATACCTGGCCGATGACCGCCGAGATGGCGCTGAAACTGGGCGCTGCGGCCGGGCGGCATTTTCGCCGCGATGGCAAGGCGGCGCACCGGGTGGTGATCGGCAAGGACACGCGGCTGTCGTGCTACATGCTGGAAAACGCGCTGACGGCGGGGCTGACCTCGACGGGCATGAACGTGCTCTTGCTGGGTCCGGTGCCGACCCCGGCGGTGGGGTTCCTGACCCGGTCGATGCGGGCGGATGTGGGGATCATGATCTCGGCCAGCCACAACCCGGCCAGCGACAACGGCATCAAGTTCTTTGGCCCCGATGGCTACAAGCTGTCGGATGCCGACGAGGCCGCGATCGAGGCGCTGGCCGGGGCCCATGTGGAACTGGCAGCGCCGATGGAGATCGGTCGCGCGAAACGCATCGACGACGGGCTGGGACGCTATGTCGAATACGCCAAGACCACCTTGCCGCGCGGCGCACGGCTGGAGGGGCTGAAGGTGGTGATCGATTGCGCGAACGGCGCGGCCTACAAGGCGGCGCCCGAGGTGCTGTGGGAACTGGGGGCCGAGGTGATCCCGCTGGGCGTGGCACCCGACGGGCTGAACATCAACAAGGGCGTCGGTTCGACCCATCCGCGCGCGGCGGCGGAAACCGTGGTGGCGCATGGGGCGGATGTGGGGATCTGTCTGGACGGCGACGCCGACCGGGTGATCCTGATCGACGAGCAGGGACAGGTGGCGGACGGCGACCAGATCATGGCGCTGATGGCGGCGCGCTGGGCGGCCGAAGAGCGGCTCAACGACGGCACGCTGGTTGCCACGGTGATGTCCAACCTGGGGCTGGAGCGGTTCCTTGCGCGCCAGGGCCTGCGGCTGGAACGCACGGCGGTGGGCGACCGGCATGTGGTCGAGCGCATGCGCGAGCGCGGGCTGAACCTGGGCGGCGAGCAATCGGGGCATATCGTGATGACCGATTACGCCACCACCGGCGACGGGCTGATCGCCGGGCTGCAATTCCTGCTGGCGATGGCCGACACCGGGCGCAAGGCCAGCGCGCTGGCGCGCCAGTTCGAACCGGTGCCGCAGATGCTGCGCAACGTGCGCTATGGCGCAGGCCAGACCCCGATGGAGGCGTCGTCCGTCAAGGCCGCCGTGGCCGAGGCCGAGGGGCGCCTGAACGGGCGCGGGCGGCTCTTGATCCGCAAGTCGGGGACCGAGCCCCTGGTGCGGGTGATGGCGGAATGCGAGGACGAGGCCCTGCTGGCCGAGATCGTCGGCGGACTGGTGGCCGAGATCGAGGCGGCGCTGTAACCTGCGGGCGCAGGCCCGGGGGCTGGCCGGGCAAGGGCGTATTTGGGGCAGAATGAAGGATCAGGCAGCGCGGCGGCTGAGCGCGAGGCCGGTCAGGACCAGCGCGAGGGCGGCGAGGAAACTGGGGGCCAGCGCCTCGTTCAGGATCAGCGCGCCGAAGATCATCGACCAGACCGGCACCTGGTAATTGGTCAGCGTCAGGAAATTGGGTCCGGCGCTGCGGATGACATGCACCATCAGCAGCGTCGCAAAGGCGGTCGGCATCAGGCCCAGATAGGCCAGCGCCGCCCAGGCGCGCAGCGGGACGTCGGATGCGGGCAGACCTTCGAGCGCGAGGGTGAGGGGCAGGATCATCACCAGGGCCGCAAGCAGGGCGGCGGTGGAAAAGGCGATCGGATCCACCGGCGGGCTGCGCCGGGTGATGATGGCGCCGGTCGCATAGCTGAGCGTCACGATGATGCAGGTCAGCCGCGCGACCAGGTCGCCCTCGGCCAGCGAGGCGGGGCCGATCAGCACCACGACGCCGACAAGGCCCAGGGCCACCCCGGCAAGGCGCGGCAGGGTCATGCGCTCGCCCGGCAGGGCGACATGCGCCAGTGCCAGGGTGAAAAGAGGCACCAGCGCCATCGAGATGCCGACAAAGCTGGACGGGACCTGTTGCTGCGCCCAGGCGATCAGGGTGAAGGGCAGCGCATTGGTGAAAAAGCCCATCCCGATCGCATGGCGCCAGACGCCGGGTTGCAGGCGCGGCCCGGGCAGCGGCAGCCGCAAGGCAAGGCACAGCGCCCCCAGCGCCAGCGCCGCCAGCACGATGCGCCCGGTCGCCACCCAGAGCGGCGAGAAGCCATCGAGCGCGATGCTGACGCAGAGGAACGAGGCCCCCCAGATCACCCCGAGCGCGAGGATCTCGATCCAGTGGATCAGCGTGGGGCGGGTGGGTGTGGCGATCGCGGTCATGGATCCGCGCTGCCAGATTTGTTGAACCTGTGCAAGAGTTCGCGTCGCCTCTGGGCAGGGGCCTGCGGGCGTGGCAGGATGGGCCGATGCGGGATGCGATGCGACAGCAGGACGGTTCGGCGCCCTTGGCGGCGCTTCTGGCGGCGGTGCCTGTGCGCGCGGCCGGCATGATCGTGACGCTCTACGGCGATGTCGTGGTGCCGCGCGGGGGCGAGGTCTGGATGGGCTCGATCGTCGAGGCCTGCGCCGGGCTGGGGATTTCGGAAACGCTGGTGCGCACGGCCGTTTCGCGGCTGGTCAGTGCCGGGCAACTGGAAGGCTGGCGGCGCGGCCGACGCAGCTTTTACCGGCTCAGCGCGCAGGCGGGCGAAGAGTTTGCCAAGGCCGAGCGCCTGATCTACGGCCCGCCCGAAATCTGGCGATGGCGGTTCCTGCATCTGCCCGAGCCTGGCGCCGAGGCGCGGATGGCCGAGCTGGAGCGGCAGGGCTATGCGCGGCTGCGCCCGCACCTGGCGGTGGGTCCCGCGCGGGGGCCGGTGCCACGCGGGTTGCTGGCCTTCGAGGCCGAGCCAGCCGGGGCGCAGGCCCTGCTGGCCGAGTTTGCGGCAGAGGCCTGGGATCTGGCGGCGCTCGCCCGGACCTATGATGCGTTTCTGGCGGATTTCTCGCCGCTGGACGGTCTGGCGCTGGCCGGGGCCGAGGCGCTTTCGGCGCGTCTGCTGCTGGTGCATGCCTGGCGGCAGGTGCTGCTGCGGGACCCTCGCCTGCCCGCCGAGGCCCTGCCCGCCGACTGGCCCGGCCATGCCGCACGCCGGTTGTTTCACCGCCTCTACCGCGCCCTGACCCCCCAAGCCGATTCGTG
>CALEZJ010000152.1 GCA_937927885.1 uncultured Paracoccaceae bacterium
GTCGAGGTCGAGGCGTTCTGCTCGTGGTCGGCGTGCAGCATCATGATACGGTCCATCGCCTTGGCGAGGATCGGGCTCACCACATATTCCTCGGCCGGGACGGCAAAGCACATGTGCAGGAAGTTGCCCGCGTAATCGAGGCTGTTCTTGGGGTACACGAAGGGCTGGCCGATCGAATACTTGTAGGCCATGGCGGCGATCGTCGGGATCTTGGCGATCATGCGGATCGCGGCGACCTCGCGCTGCCAGGGATCGTTGACATCGACCGAATCATGGTAGAACGCCGACATCGCGCCGACGACACCCACCATGGTCGCCATCGGATGCGCATCACGACGGAACCCGCGGAAGAAATAGTGCATCTGCTCATGCACCATGGTGTGGCGGGTCACGCGGGTCTCGAAGTCGATCAACTGCTGGGCGGTGGGCAGCTCGCCGTAGAGAAGCAGATAGCACACTTCAAGATGGTGCGATTTTTCTGCAAGTTGTTCAATGGGATAGCCGCGATAGAGCAGTTCGCCCTTGTCGCCGTCGATATAGGTGATGGTCGAGGAACAGGCCGCGGTCGACGTAAAGCCGGGGTCATAGGTAAAGACATCGCCCTGGGCATACAGCTTGCGGATGTCGATGACGTCAGGGCCGATGGTGGGCGAATGGATCGGCAGGTCCAAGACCTTGTTGCCGACCGTCAGTTGAGCACTCTTGGTGGTATCGACCATCGCGTCCCTCGCTCCTTGTCCTGCGTTATGCGGCCCCGGCCCTGCGGTCCGCGCTGTCCTCAGCTCCCGGATGCCGCCTCGGTCAGGCGGGCCAGGGTTTCGTCACGTCCCAAGACGAGCATCATGTCGAACACGCTGGGTGACACGCTCCGACCGGCCAGCGCCGCCCGCAAGGCAGGGGCAATCTTGCCAAGGCCGAGACCGTGTCGCGCGGCGATTTCGCTGACGATGGCTTCGAGTCTCTCGCGCTCCCAGCTAGCATTTTGCAACTGCGGCGTCAATTCACTCAGTATACTACGGGATACAGAATCCAGCGCCTTCGCCGCCTTTTCATCCGGTACGACGGGACGCGAAATCAGGACAAAATGCCCTCTTTCAAGGATTTGGCCAAAGTTCCGCGCCTTGTCCTTCAACTGCGGCATGGCGGCGAGCAGCCCGTTGCGCTGCGCCCCGGTCAGGAGATCGGCCCCGGTGACAGCCAAGAACGCCTCCAGTTCATGCAGCACTGCGGCATCGTTCATCGCGCTGAAATGCAACGCCGTCAGATGGTCCAGCTTTTTCAGGTCCAGCCGGGCCGGTGCGCGCCCGATTCCCGCCAGATCGAACCATTGCACCGCCTGGTCGTCGCTGAAAAATTCATCGTCGCCGTGGCTCCACCCCAGCCGCGCCAGATAGTTGCGGATCGCGGCGGCGGGATAGCCCATCTTCTGGTAATCCTCGACCCCCAGCGCGCCGTGGCGTTTGGACAGTTTCTTGCCGTCCTCGCCGTGAATCAGCGGGATATGGGCAAATTGCGGCACGGCCCAGCCCATGGCGAGATAGATCTGGCTCTGCCGCGCGGCATTGTTCAAATGGTCATCGCCCCGGATCACATGCGTCACCCCCATGTCATGGTCATCGACGACCACGGCCAGCATGTAGGTGGGCGTACCATCCGATCGTAAACAAACCATATCATCAAGCTGGTCATTGCGAAAAACCACCCGGCCCTGCACGGCATCCTCGATCACCGTCTCGCCGTCGCGCGGCGCCTTGAGGCGGATCACATGCGGCGCATCCGGATGCGTCGCGGGATCGGCGTCGCGCCAGGGGCTCTGATAGAGGGTGCTGCGGCCTTCGGCGCGGGCGGCCTCGCGGAAGGCCTCGATCTGATCCTGCGTGGCGAAACACTTGTAGGCATGCCCGCGCGCGAGCATCTGATACGCAACCTCGGCATGGCGCGGCGCGCGTTCGAACTGGCTGACCGCCCCGCCATCCCAGGAAAGTCCCAGCCAGGTCAGACCCTTGAGGATCGCTTCGGTCGCCTCTGGGGTCGAGCGCGCGCGGTCGGTATCCTCGATCCTGAGCAGGAATTTCCCGCCGCGGCCCCGGGCAAAGAGCCAGTTGAACAGCGCCGTGCGCGCGCCGCCGATGTGCAGGAAGCCGGTCGGCGAGGGGGCAAAGCGGGTGACCACGGGCGAGGTCAGGGGGGCGCTCATCGGCGTTAACCTTTCGGAAACCACAGGCAGGATAGACTGCCGAAAGCTCTAGGCAAAGCCGCAGGCAAGGACAAGTGTTCAGCCCCGCCCCCAGCGATCCGTACGAGGTCCCGTCCATCCGGGCCAGAGCCGCGATTGCGCGATGGTTTCTGGCAGGTTTTCTGGCGCCGGGGCGGGCGCTGGCGGGCGCGCGGGGATCGCTGTTTCCGCTGGCACCGGTGGCCCTGGGAACCGGGGTCGGGGTCTATTTTGCCTTGCCGCAGGAACCGGGGGGGCTGGCGCTCGCCGTGATGGGGCTGGCGCTGGGGTTGTCCCTGCTGGCCGGGCTCTTTGGGCCAGAGGGGGGGCGCCCCCTGGCGTTGGCACTGGCGCTTTTGCTCGCGGGGCCGCTTCTGGCGGGTTGGCGCAGCCATGCGGTGGCCGCGCCCGTGCTGGGCTGGCACCGACATGGCCCGGTCGAAGGGCGGATCGTCGGCGTCGACCGGTCTGCCAGCGACGCGATACGCCTGACCCTGGACCAGGTGGTGCTGCCGGGCGTCGACCCCGAACGCGTCCCGGGGCGGGTGCGCATCTCGGTTCAGGGGGCGCTCGACGTTGACCCGGTGCCGGGCACACGGGTGATGCTGACCGGCCATCTGGGCCCGCCGCCCGGCCCGGTCGAGCCCGGCGGTTTTGATTTTCGCAGGCTCGCCTGGTTCGAGGGACTCGGAGCGCTGGGCTATAC
>CALEZJ010000153.1 GCA_937927885.1 uncultured Paracoccaceae bacterium
CCCCAGAATCGCGGCATCCAGCCAGCTTGTCGCCATCGTTTCGTCCCTCGGTTGTTTCGTGGGGGTGTAAGGGCGCGCGTCGGTGAAGGAAAGGGTGATGCCCTGGCGTCATTGCCGGCAGTCGTCACCTGGGGCCAAGACATGTCCAGCCTGCGGACAGGCTGGGCAAAGGCGACCCCCGGCGATGCCAGGCGCCGCAGCCTATGACGGGTTCGGTCAGTTCGTGCGCAGGTTCTTGGCCGATTGCTTGATGGCGTCATATTGCCCCGAGGGGCGGAAGCGCCATAGATAGCTGTCCAGAACCGCCTCGGGCGCGATCGGCTGGATGCCCAGATCGGCAAACCCCTTCGCGCCTTCGGCCGGCACATTGTCGCGGCGCAGCAGGGCGATCTGGTCGCGGGTCAGGATCCGGTTGGTGAACAGCCCCCCCGTCACGGCCTGCGCCGCGCCCAGAGCCGAGGCGCCGATACCGGCCATCCAGAAAGGCATGTTCAGCACCAGCCGGCGGCGGTGGATTGTTTTCAGCACCTGCCCGGCCAGTTCGCGCACGGTCAGGACTTCGGGGCCGCCCAGTTCATAGATGCCGGGCGCGGCCTCGCCTGTCGCGCCCATGACGGCGGCCTGCGCCACGTCATCGACGAAAACCGGCTGCAATTTCGTCTTCCCGCCCATGATCGGCAGGATGGGCCCCCGCCGGGCCATCGAGGCGAAGCGATTGTAAAGGCTGTCATCGGGTCCGAAGATGACCGAGGGACGCAGGACCACCGCATCGGGGCGGTGCCGCAGCACGGCGGCTTCGCCGCGCGCCTTGGCGGCGACATATTTGCTGGGCGATTCGGGATCGACGCCGATGCCCGAGATGTGGACGATTTTCGCCACGCCCATCTCGGCCGACAGGCGGGCGATGATTTCGGCGCCATCCTGAAAAACCGACTGGAAGGTGCTTTTCCCCTCGCGCGTGACGATGTTGACGCAATTGACCACCGCATCGGCGCCGGTCATGGCCGCGCGGACCGAGGCTTCGTCGCGGATGTTGCACAGCACCGGGACGACTTGTCCGACCGCGCCATAGGTGCGGGTGAACAATGCCTCGTCCGGGCGGCGCACGGCGATTCGCACCCGCCAGCCGTCCCGGGCCATCAGCCGGGCCACCTGCCGGCCGACAAAGCCCGACCCGCCATAGATCGTGACCAGTTTCGCCATGGGCCTTACTCCTTCACGCCGATCTTTCCTGCAATCATTACTGAAGCTGAGCGTCCGCGACAAGGCGCTGCCATGTCGCGGCACATCCCTGTCGGCAGTCTGTTCCGAAGCCGTCGAAAATTTTCGCGTGGACCCCATTGACGCCCCCCGCAGCTGGCTTTAGAGACCCGCCTACACCACCTGCCCAGGTGGCGGAATTGGTAGACGCGCACGGTTCAGGTCCGTGTGCCGCAAGGCGTGGAGGTTCGAGTCCTCTCCTGGGCACCATGAACAAAACCCCCGGAAACCTCGTGTTTCCGGGGGTTTTGCGTTTCATCTTCAACCGGTTATCGGAAGATGCCTTCAGCCGTTCCGGCGCAGCACCCGCCCGGCAAGATAGAGCGAACCGCAGATCAGTACCCGGGCGCGTGGCGATTGCGCAATGATCCGCGTCAGGGCGTCGGTTGCGTCGGCGGCGGTGGTGGCCTGGTGGCCCGCTGTCGTGGCGATGCGGGCGGTTTCAGCGGCCGGCAGGGTGTTCAGCTCACCCGGGATGTCGATGGCGGTCAGGCTGGCGGCATGGGCGGCCAGCGGGCGCAGATAGCCCGCCGCGTCCTTGGTGTTCAGCATGCCGCAGATCAGATGCGTCGCGCGCGCGGGCAGGGCGGCCAGCGTGGCGGCCACGGCCTCGCCC
>CALEZJ010000154.1 GCA_937927885.1 uncultured Paracoccaceae bacterium
GCCCCGACGCCAGATCAGCCAATTGCGCGACCGACGAGGACACGAAGGCATCGCGCACATCCTCCCGCGGGAGGTAGCAGTCCAGCACCAGCCCTTCGGGCTGATCGACCGGCATGTCCTTCATCGAATGCACCGCGATATCGATGGCCCCCTCCAGGAGAAGGTCTTCGATCTCGCGGGTGAACAGTCCCTTGCCGCCGAGTTCTTTCAGCGGGCGATCCAGCACACGGTCGCCCTGGGTCGAGACCACCACGATCTCGAAGGCGGCCTCGGACAGGTCGAAGGCGGCCATCAGGCGGGCGCGGGTCTCATGCGCCTGGGCCAACGCCAGTGGCGAGCCGCGGGTGCCGATCTTGAAGGGTTTGGCGGGGCTGGGCAGGGGCTGTGTCATGTCGATTGCATAGCCTTGCGCCACGCGCCACGCAACTGCGGCAATTTCTTTGAACCGACCCGCTCGCTGCCACGACGGAAGGGAAACACCTTGCTCGTGGAGTCCCGCAATGCCCCGCACCCTGAACGCCCCCCGCCTTTGGACCCTGGTGCTGAGTGTCGTCCTGATGGTCGGCGCGGTCAGCGCGATGGGAGCCGAAGCCGCACCGATCACGCTGAGCCAGTCGTCGGCCCTCTGAATGGCCGCGACCCGGCCGGATCGTCGCCCCAGTCCCGCCACAATGCGAAAGCAGGAGTTGGCAGACACAGGGAGATCCGCCGATGAAGGACCATGACCGAGCAATCGACGCTGCCGAGGCACTGGCCTGGCCGCTCTGTCCGCTGACCGGCGAGGCGATGCAGCCCGGACTGCTGGTGCCCGGCGACTGGCGCAGGCCCGACGACCGCCGAAGCTGGCGCATCTGGCACAGCTACGGGGGTGGATTTGGCCAGATACATCCGCGCCCGCGTCCGGGGGACATCCCGGAATTCTATGATATCGCAGGCTATTACACGCA
This sequence comes from uncultured Paracoccaceae bacterium, assembly GCA_937927885.1. Lineage (GTDB taxonomy): Bacteria > Pseudomonadota > Alphaproteobacteria > Rhodobacterales > Rhodobacteraceae > Pararhodobacter. Next base: position 948 of record CALEZJ010000154.1, read on the forward strand.
CAGCGAACGCGATTCGACCGATCCCGATCTGGATGAAAGCCGCGTGGGGTCGCTGGGGCGGCTGCTGGCCCGCATTGCCTGGCGATTCGAACACGGGGCCGAGCCGACGCAGGCCTGGTGGCGTTCGGTCATCCCCGAGGGCGCCCGCGAGGGGTTGGAGATCGGATGTGGCGAGGGCGGGCGGATGACCACGATCCAGCCCTTCATCGCCAGCTTGCGCGGCGTGGAACCCGATCCCTGCGCGGTGCGCGCCGCCCGCGCACGCGGACACGACGTGCACGAAGGCACTGCCGAAGCGCTCCCCGAAGCCATCCGTGACCGGCTGCACGATGTGGTGACCTTCGTGCATGTGCTGGAGCATACGCTGGACCCGGTTGCAGCCCTCGCCAACGCGCGCGAGGTTCTGGCGCCGGGGGGGCTGATGTCCGTCGAAGTGCCCAACAATGCCTGCGAAGGCGCACGCCGGATGGGGCGCGCGTGGCGTTGGCTGGACGCACCGCGTCATCTGAACTTCTTCACTCCCGAAAGCCTTGCGGCCTGTGCCGAAGCGGCGGGCTTGCGCGTCAAGGCCGTTCTCTACCGAGGCTATGTGCGCCAGTTCCTGCCGGACTGGGTGCTGGACGAAGCAAGGATCATTGCCCGGCTGGAGCGCCGCGCGGTGACGCAGGCCGACATCGACCGGCAGGTGCGCCACTCGGCGGCGCTGCTCGCCGCGACCGCGCTGGCGGCACCAAGGCGCAAATATGACTCGGTGCGAATCCTGTGCACACGCTGAGCCTTGAGTGGTGTTCACCCGCAAGGGCTCGGGTCGTCTGCTCCAACGCTTGAGGGGCCGCGCAATTCTTCGCCGCGACCGAAGCGGAGTGCATCCTAAGGCGCCACCACGACGCAGGCCTGATCGCGGGCGATGAGACGTGCGCAAGCCAGTTCGGCCTCGGCCTGCGAGAGGCTGGCGACCTCGGCGACAAAGCGCCCCTGCCGAGGGGTCACATGGCGCACGCCCGCTCCCAGTGTGGCCGATTCCGACAAAGCCAGCCGCAAAAGCGCGCGCTCGGCGTCAAAGCGCGATGCATGCAGGCCCAGTTCCACGCGGTAAAGCCGACCGCCCGAGGTCGACACCCGGTCGATGATCTCGGGCATCGGTGCGGTGCTCAACGTGGCGCCGGCACCGCTGTCCGAAGTGGTCAGCACGATGGTCGGTGCCACGCCCGGCACCTCCGCGCCATTGCGCAACGCTGCCAGCAATTCCTCGTCCCGCCACAGGATGCGCCCCTCGTCATCGACGCGCAGATCGGTGATGACAGGTTCGATCTCGATCGGGGTCACAGCAAGCGCAGTCGCCGACGCGGTCGGCTGGTCGGAGGCAGACGTGTCGGTCGGCGCTTCGGGTGTGGGCGACAAGGTCGTCGGCGTGGCCGCCGGTGTGTCGGCGATGGCGCCCTCGGTGGTCAGGATCGGCGGCAGACCCGGGATGAGGAGAGAGCCATCCGCGCCAAAGGTCACGCCGACAGGGCCCGCGTTGGCCCCGCTCACGGGGAGAGCCGTCTGAGACGGCCCGGGCACCTCGGGCGCCGGAGGCTCGGCGGGTTCGGCGATGACCTGCACCCCGCCGGCGCTGGCGCGGGCGACGACCTCGATCACCGGTCTCTGACGCGGCACCGGCGAGCTTTCCGGCGCAACGGCGGCAAGGCGCGGCGTTTCGCCGTCCATCGGCTCGTCGGGTTCCTCGGAACTCTCGCCAGCCGCCACCCCGGGATCATCAGTGTCCGCCAACGGATCAGGCTCGCGGATTTCCTCGATCACCTCGTCAATGCCGCTGCGCAGACTTGCCAGAAGGTCCTCGGACGGGGGTTGTCCGGGTTCTGGGCGGGCGCGTGGAAAGGGTGATCGGGTAGGCGCCGTCTGCAACCGGATCGTGCGCCCGGCGGCGACCCCCGAGCCACGGTCCTCGGGCGCGCGTGTATAGCTGGGTGTCGCCGGGCGGCGGGTCGACGCGCGTCGGGGCGCCTCGCGGAACCCTCGGTCCATCAGTTCGGTCACCCGGCGCAGGCGATCCGCCCCTGACCGCGCCCCCATGACGGTAACCAGAATGCGCACACCGTCCCGCTCGGCCATGGCGGTCAGGTTGTAACCGGCAGCATTGGTGAAGCCGGTCTTGATCCCGTCGGCACCGCGGTAGCTGTCCAGAAACCGGCCATTCGTATTGGTGACTGTGGCAATCCCCGCGTGCTCGGATCGCCGCGAAAAGATCCCGTAGTATTGCGGGTAGTCAAAATACAGTTGGCGGCCCAAACGGCTCATGTCACGAGCCGAGGACAGATGCCCCTCGGCCGTAAGCCCGTGCGGATTGGAAAACCGCGTCCGGGTCATGCCGATGGCGGCAGCAGTGCGATTCATACGCACCGAGAAATTCGCCACTGACCCCTCGACCGCCTCGGCAAGCGCGGTGGCGGCGTCGTTGGCCGAACGCAGCGCGGCAGCGCGGATCAGATAGCGCACGGCAATGGTCTGGCCCGCGCGCAGCCCCAGTCGCGAGGGTGGCTGCGCTGCGGCATGGCGCGAGACGCGCACCTGGGTGTCCAACGTGATCTCGCCGTTCTCCAGCGCCTCGAATACGATGTAGAGGGTCATCATCTTGGTCAGCGAGGCCGGATGCACCCGGGAATTCGCATTCTCGGTTTCCCAGAGAAACTCGCCGGTACGAACGTCCATGATCGCGGCGGCAAAGGGCTGGGCCCGCAGCGGCGCCGCCAGCGCGGCGAGCGCCACAACGACGCAGACGAGCACGGCACCCATGCGCCATGCAAGCAGACAACGCGGGGAAAGCGCGGTCACCAAGCCTGTCCTCTGCCTCTGCGCCAAGGGTCCATGCCCCGGGCGTCATTATGCTCGAACGCAGGCTAGCATTCTTTGGCGAGGATGAAAACCCCTCATGGTTTCAAGGTGTTTCGAGGCGATCTTCAGTTATCCCCCATATCTGGCGGGAGCTTGGAGGCGGGACACCAGAGCCTGCTTCAGCCCAGCGACTCGATCAGGTCGGGCAACTCGTCGATCCGCGCAAGGCGCCGGAAACGGGGGTGGTCCTCGGGCGCCTCGGCACGTTCCAGTGCCCATTCCAGACCATGCGGCACAAAGACACCCCAGGCACCGGCAGCAATCGGCGCCACCACGTCCGAGGCCATGGAATTGCCCGCCATCAGCGCCGATCCGGGCCCCGCCCCGTGACGCGCGAAAACGCGGGCGTAGGTTTCAGGCGTCTTGTGGCTGACGATTTCGACCGCGTCGAACATCTCGCCAAGCCCGGACTGCGCCAGCTTGCGTTCCTGGTCCAACAGATCGCCCTTGGTCACAAGGACCAGCCGATGCCGACCGGCCAATGCCTCGACCGTATCGGCAACGCCCGGCAACAGGTCGATGGGGTGGGCCAGCATCTCCTGCCCCGCCGCGATGATCTGCCCGATAACGGCACCCGGCACCCGCCCCTCGGTGACCTCGATCGCGGTTTCGATCATCGACAGCACAAAGCCCTTGATGCCAAAACCATAATGACCAAGGTTGCGCCTCTCGGCGGCCAGCAGTCGTTCGGCAAGATGGTCGCGATCCGCATGGTCGGCCAAGAGCTCGGCAAAGCGCGCCTGCGTCAGGTGAAAGAATCGTTCGTTGTGCCAGAGCGTGTCATCGGCATCGAGGCCAATCAGATCGGGGCGCATTGGCGGATGTCTGGGCTGGAATATCGGGGCAGGGTTTTCATGGCGGGTCACTGCGCTATATACTCCGACCAGATCGAATCTGTCACCCCGGGGTTTTGGGCCATGGCCATGCCGACCACAATGACCGAACGCCGCGACGGGGCCGGACCGGGCGACCCCGGACTGGCTGTAAAGACCCGCACCCGTACCCAGCGGCCGCCGATGTACAAGGTGATGCTGCTGAACGACGATTATACGCCAATGGAATTCGTTGTGCATGTGCTGGAGCGCTTTTTTGGCCTCAGCCATGCGCAGGCCTTTGAAATCATGCTGACTGTCCACAAGAAGGGCCTTGCGGTGGTGGGCGTCTACAGCCACGAGATCGCCGAAACGAAGGTTGCGCAGGTGATGGACTTTGCGCGCCGCCATCAGCATCCGCTGCAATGCACCCTCGAAAAGGAGTAGGGCGCTCGCGCGCCCGGCACATGCCATGTCCCTGAATGACCCGGCGCCCCGTGCGCTGCGGCTGGAACTGGCCATCGAGGCGGGTCTCACCCTGCCCGAGGTCGGCGCTCTTGCCGTGTTTCACCCGAAGGCGGGCGAAAGCCTGTCCCCCCTGCCCGCGCCGCGTCTGGTGGTTATCACTCCGCACGCAACCGACCATGCCGCGTTCCGCGCCCAGGGGCTGACCTGCTCCACCGCGCCGGAAGGGCGTTTTGCGGCATCTATGGTTTGCCTGCCTCGCTCGAGGGCCGAGGCGCGCGACCTGATCGCCCAAGCTGCCGCAGTGACTGATGGGCCGCTGGTGATCGACGGGCAGAAGACCGACGGCGTGGATGCGATGCTGAAGGATCTGCGGGGTCGGGTCCCGGTGTCCGAGCCCATCGCCAAGGGCCATGGCAAGATCTTCTGGTTCCCGTCGCCCGGCGGCGCGCTGGCCGACTGGCGCGCGGCAGCCGGCCGGTGCGAGGGCGACGGGCGGGTCTGGCACACGCTGCCAGGGCTGTTCTCGGCTGACGGGATCGACCCGGCATCGGCCCTGCTGGCGCAGGCGCTGCCCGAGGGGCTGAAGGGAGTCGTCGCCGATCTGGGCGCGGGCTGGGGGTATCTGTCGACCCGACTGCTGGAGCGCGCACCCGGCGTGACAGCGCTGCATCTGGTCGAATCCGACGCCCGGGCGCTGGACTGCGCGCGCGCCAATGTCACCGACCCGCGCGCAGTATTCCATTGGGCCGATGCGACCCGCCCCCTGCCCCGTTTGCCGCTGGATGCGGTCATCATGAACCCGCCGTTCCATCAGGGACGCGAGGCGCGGCCGGCACTGGGGGCGGCCTTCATCGCGGCAGCGGCGGCGATGCTGAAAACCTCCGGCCAGTTGTTCCTGGTCGCCAACCGTCACCTGCCCTACGAATCCGCGTTGCTCGGCGCCTTTCGCAAGGTCACCGAACTTCCGGGGTCGCCCGGGTTCAAGATCGTCCATGCCGAGGGGCCGATCCGTGCCAGCGCCGGGGCCCCGCGCGCGACCCACAAGGGAGGCCGCCGATGAGCTTTTCGATCGAGGGCAAAACCGCGATCATCACCGGCGCCGCCACCGGCATCGGCCATGCCATTGCCCGGCATTTCCTGGACGAGGGCGCGAATGTGGTGTTCTCGGATCAGAACGAAAAGCGGCTGAAAGCCGGTTGCGACGATCTGGCGGGCGAGGCCAACTGTCGGCTCTATGCCGGTGACCTGCGCGAAAAGCTGAATGTCGCCAATCTGTTGTCAACGACCCTCGAGGCCTTTGACCGCGTCGACATCCTGATCAATGCCACCCGCAGCTTTGCGCTGACCGATCCCCTGGACCCTGCCGACACCTCGGTCGAGACTTTGCTGGACCAGACGCTGACCGTGGCCCTGCGCACCAGCCAAGCCGTGGCGCGGCGGATGATCCTGCAGGCCGAAAAGGCAGAGGGCCGGCCGCAAAGCGCCGGAGCAATCGTCAACATCTCGTCCATCGCCGCGCACCGCACCCAGCCCGAATTGCTGGGCTTTTCGATCTCGAATGCGGCACTTGAACAGATGACCCGCTCGCTCGCCGTCGCGCTGGCGCCACACGCCATCCGCTGCAACGCGATTGCCGTGGGTTCGGTGATGTCGGGCTCGCTGCGCGACACCATCGCCCAGCACCCGGATTACCGCGACACCATCATCGCCGGGACGCCGCTCCATCGGATCGGCACAGCGAGCGAAGTCGCGGAACTTGCGCAATTCCTTGCCTCGCCAGCATCGGGATTCATGACCGGGCAGATCGTCGGGCTAGATGGCGGGCGTTCCGTGCTGGACGCGGTGCAGCGCCCGGCGCATTGAGGGTGTCGCGCAGGGCGCCATCAAGGACACCCTGCGGGGAAACGCAGCGTCCACCCCACGGCGCGTTTTCGGTCAGAACCGCTCGATCAGACGCCCCAGATAGTCGCGCTCCGCCTCGGGGCGCTCGCGTTCCGCCGATCTGCGGCGAATCTCGTCCAGCAAGTCGCGCGCGCGCCGCCTTGGGTCCTCGCCCGGCACAACCGAGCCAAAATCCTGACCTTGCCGCGCTTCGCCCTGTTCGCGCCCCAGGGGATCGCGGCCCGCGCCCTGCGCCCGACGCTGGTCGGGTGCGCCTTCGGTGCCCTGCCGCTCGCGCGCATCAGCGGTCTGGGCGTCGCGAAGGGCTCGCAGCCCTTCACGAAGCGCGTCCAGCGCCTCGGCCTGACGTTCCAGTGCACCCCGCATGTCGCCCTCTTCCAGCGAGTCTGCGGCCTGATCCATCGCGCGCTGTGCCTCTTCCAGTGCGCTCAGACCTTCCTCACCCTCCTGGGTTCCCTCGCCGGGAAGTTCGCCCAGTTGCTGCTCGCGCAGCCGCTCCATCAGGTCGCGCTGCTGCTGGGCCAGATCCTGCAGCGCCTGTTCGTCATCCTTGCCCGGTTCCCCACCCTGGCCGAACTGCCGCTGCAACTCCTCGAAGGTCCGGTCGGCCAGGCCCTGTTGCTGGCCCAGCGTGTCGCCCAACCCCTCCATAGCCTCCGAGCCCGGCATCGGGTCGCCCCCCTCGCCGCGCGTCATCTGCAGATTGTCCAGCAGCGCGTTCAACTGGGCCATCAGTTCGGCCGCCTCGTCCATGCGGCCTTCCTGCATCAGTTCCTGGATGCGGTCCATCATCTCCTGGATCTGGTTCTGACTGACGATCTGCCGTTCGCTTTCGCCCTGATCGCGCTGGTCCCCCCCGTTTTCTTCGGGTGTGGCCTGTTCCGCCAGCATCGCCATGTAGTCGCGCGTCGCCTCGCGCAATTCATCCATCAGTTCCGAGATTTCCGACGGATCGGCGCCGTTGCGCATCGCCTCGTCCAGCCGTTCGCGGGCGCGCGCCAGACGGTCGCGGGCATTGGCCAGTTCGCCTTCTTCCAACAGCAGGATCAGTTCCCACATCTGCTCGGCAAGGGTGTCGCGCGCCTCGGGCGTGAAGTCATCGGCCTGAAGCCGGGTCTCGATCACGTCAATGGCGCCGCGGATCAGGACCTCGGCCCCTTCGTAGGGAAGACTACCTTCGCCCCGATGAACCATGGCCCGCATCAGTTGTGCTGCGCGACGGGCATTGGCGCGGTTCCACAGAAGGTCGCGGCGCAACTCGGCCAGCGCCTGCGCGGCGGGCTGAAAGAACCGCCGCCCGGGCAGGATCGCGGATTCCGGAGTGGCAAGGCCGGTCTGGCCCGCGGCATCGGTGGCACTGAGCCGGATCTGCACCGGCAGATTGGCCCAGGGGTGCTGCGACAGGTCTTCGCGCAGGGTTTCGGCCACGTTTTCCCGGCTGCCCGACATCGGCATCGGCAGGTGAAGGCGCAAGTCCTCGCGCGCCTCGGGGTCGAGGGCGAGGCCGTGCCGACGGTCCAGTGCGGCAAGATCGAGCGTGATCACCGCCTCGCCCCCGGTCACCCCATAGTCGTCGGTGGCGGCAAAAGCCTGCTCCATCCGCCCCCCACGCGCGCGCACAAGGGCGCCGGGGGTAATCTGCGGCAGGGCATCGGGGGCCACGGTGACCCCCCATTCGCGCCCGCTGGGCCCCAGGATCGCCACGCGGCCTGAGCGCCGCGCGTCGAATTCCAGCGCCTGCCCGGTCTCGTCGGCGCGAACCCCGGCGTCCAGTGTCTGCTCCAGCGTCAGGGCGCCGGGGGGGCCGTAAAACCGCAAAATGACCCGGCTGCCTTGTGGCACCTCGAAGGTCTCGCGGTCGATTTCGTTGAGATATAGCCCGGGGCGCCCGGTATAGGAGGGTGGTGTGATCCAACCCTCCCAGGACGGGCCAACGGCAGCGCCCGCGGTGCCGGGCAGTCCCCCCAGCGAACCCTGCTGGCCGGGGACAGCAAACAGTAGCGCGACCGCGGCGGCTGTCAGCGCGACAAGCCGCAGTGCAAAGGGATCGTGGCGCGCCAGGGCTGGTGCGGGCGGTACCGGGCGCGCCGCCGCGGCGCGGATTGCCATGCGGGCGCGGTGTGCGGACCACAGTGCGGCCGAGGCCGGATCCCCCGCCCCCAGCGCCTGCGCGTCGGTCAGCGCGGCCAGCGGGCGGCCCGGAAGGGTCCGGTCGAGACGCGCGACCGCCTCGGGGCGGGACGGCCAACGAAAGCGCCAGAGGCCCAGGACCACGGTGACAGCGATTCCCAGGGCCAGCGCCAGCGCCGCCCATAGCCCGGCGTCTCCGGGCAATCTTGCATGCAGGTCAAAGGCCCAGAGCGCCGCGCCGATCAAGGCCAGCGACACCGGCAGCCAAAGTGCCCGTGCGCCGCGTTCCACCACCATCCCGGCCCGTGTCAGCCAAAGCGCACGGGCAAATGGGGCAAGCGGATCGACAGGCGGCATGGAAACCCTCTCAGAGCCAGTCGGGGATGGTATCGCGGGCAATCATCTCGTCATAGGTGGGGCGGCGGCGGATGACCGCAAAGTGATCGCCCCTGACCAACACCTCGGGCACCAGCGGGCGCGAGTTGTATTCCGATGCCATCACGGCGCCGTAGGCCCCGGCACTGCGAAAGGCGACCCGGTCACCGGCTGCCAAAAGCGGCATGTCGCGCTGTCTTGCAAAGGTATCGCCGGATTCGCAGACTGGCCCGACAATATCCACCGGCACCTGCGGTGCGGCAGCCGGGGGTTCGGCCAGCGGGATGATGTCGTGATGGGCCGAATACATCGCGGGGCGCACAAGGTCGTTCATCGCCGCATCGACAATCAGGAATTCGCGTTCGTCGGTGATCTTTCGATAGATCACCTCGCTGACCAGAACCCCCGCATTGCCCGAAATCAGGCGGCCCGGTTCGATCTCGATTTCGCAATCCAGATCACCCAGCACCCTCTTGACCATCGAACCATAGTCAAGCGGCAGGGGCGGCGCCTCGTTCGAGCGGGTATAGGGGATGCCCAGTCCACCACCCAGATCGAGGCGAATGATGCTGTGGCCATCGGCCCGCAGAACACGGGTCAGGTCTGCCATCTTCCGATAAGCCGCCTCGAACGGAGCGAGTTCGGTCAACTGGCTGCCGATATGCATGTCGATCCCGACGACCTGCAACCCTGGCAGGCCGGCGGCGCGGGCGTAGATCGCGCGCGCACGGGCGATCGGAATGCCGAACTTGTCGGTCTTGCGACCGGTGCTGATCTTTTCATGCGTTCTGGCGTCGACATCCGGGTTGATCCGCAGGGCAATCGCCGCGCTGAGGCCCATGGAACTGGCAACGGCGGACAGCGCCTCCAACTCAGGCTCGGATTCCACGTTGAACTGGCGAATGCCGCCGTTCAGG
>CALEZJ010000155.1 GCA_937927885.1 uncultured Paracoccaceae bacterium
GGCCGGCACGATGGGCTTCAAGGGCTCGCGCAAATCGACCCCCTACGCCGCCCAGCTCGCGGCCGAGGATGCGGCGAAGAAAGCGCAAGAGCACGGCCTTCGCACGCTCGAGGTCGAGGTCCAGGGCCCCGGCTCGGGCCGCGAGTCGGCGCTGCGCGCCCTGGCGGCGGCCGGTCTGCAGATCACCTCGATCCGCGACGTGACCCCGCTGGCGCACAACGGCTGCCGCCCGCCCAAACGCCGCCGCGTCTGACGCAGGCACCGACCTTGCGGACCGCGCCCCTCGGGTGCGGTCCGCTGTTGTCATAGAGACCCTCGGGCGCGTCCGGTTTGGTCATGCACCGGATGCAGGTATGGAGGCTAATCCATGATCCACAAGAACTGGCAGGAACTGATCAAGCCGGCGCAACTGGACGTGCGCCCCGGCGCCGATCCGTCGCGCAAGGCTACCGTCGTCGCCGAACCGCTCGAGCGCGGCTTTGGTCTCACTCTGGGCAATGCGCTGCGCCGCGTGCTGATGTCGTCGCTGCAGGGCGCCGCGATCACCTCGGTGCAGATCGACAACGTCCTGCATGAATTCTCCTCGGTCGCCGGTGTGCGCGAGGATGTCACCGACATCGTGCTGAACCTCAAGGGTGTGGCGCTGAAAATGGAGGTTGACGGGCCCAAGCGCGTGACGATTTCGGCGCGCGGCCCGGCCGTGGTCAAGGCCGGCGACATCGCCGTGACCAACGGCATCGAAGTGCTGAACAAGGACCATGTGATCTGCCACCTCGACGACGGGGCGGAACTCTTCATGGAACTGACGGTCAACACCGGCAAGGGCTATGTCGGTGCCGACAAGAACCGCCCGGAAGATGCGCCCATCGGCCTGATCCCGATCGACGCGATCTATTCGCCGGTCAAGAAGGTCGCCTACGAAGTCACGCCGACCCGCGAAGGCCAGGTGCTGGACTATGACCGCCTGACGATGAAGATCGAAACCGACGGCTCGGTCACGCCGGATGACGCCGTTGCCTATGCCGCGCGCATCCTGCAGGACCAGTTGCAGGTCTTCGTGAACTTCGAGGAACCCGAGGCCGCCGGCCGCGGCGCCGAGGACGACGGGCTGGAATTCAACCCGCTGCTGCTGAAGAAGGTCGACGAGCTGGAACTGTCGGTCCGTTCGGCGAACTGCCTGAAGAACGACAACATCGTCTATATCGGCGATCTGATCCAGAAAACCGAAGCCGAGATGCTGCGCACCCCGAACTTTGGCCGCAAGTCCTTGAACGAAATCAAGGAAGTGCTGTCCGGCATGGGGCTGCATCTGGGAATGGAAGTCGAAGACTGGCCGCCGGAAAACATCGAGGATCTGGCCAAGCGCTTCGAGGACCAGTTCTGACTGTAAGGTGGGGTTCAACCCCACCTTACGCCCAATGCCCGGACCGCCGGGGAATATCCTGGGCATGATGCCCCAACGACGCCTCTCGCAACGCACGGGGGGCAACACAAAGCAAAACCACTGGAGACGACCATGCGTCACGCACACGGCTATCGCAAACTGAACCGCACCCACGAACACCGCAAGGCGCTGTTCGCCAACCTCGCCGGCTCGCTGATCGAGCACGAGCAGATCAAGACCACCCTGCCCAAGGCCAAGGACCTGCGTCCGGTCGTAGAAAAGCTGATCACGCTGGCCAAGCGCGGCGATCTGCATGCGCGCCGTCAGGCGGCCTCGTTCCTCAAGGAAGACAAGGACGTGGCGAAGCTGTTCGAGGTTCTGGGACCGCGCTACAAGGACCGCGCCGGCGGCTATATCCGCGTGCTGAAGGCGGGCTTCCGCTATGGCGACATGGCGCCGATGGCGATCATCGAATTCGTCGAGCGCGATGTGGATGCCAAGGGTGCCGCCGACAAGGCCCGCACCGAGGCCGCTTCGGAATAATCCGGCGTTGCACCGCCGAATCTGGCCCGTGCCCCGGTGGCGCGGGCCTTCGCATTTTCGTGACCCCGCGTTGCATCGCGCCGCGTGGCCTTTCATAGTCGGCCTGTCGCGGCAATTTGGGGGCGGTCATGCACAAGGTGTTTCTGGGCGTGGTTCTGGGGCTTGGCCTGCTGACCTCCGGTCTGGCCCCCGCCCCCGCGCAAGTGCCGCAAAGCCAGGCCGAGATCACCCTCAGCTTTGCCCCCGTGGTGCGCCAGACCGCACCGGCCGTGGTGTCGATCTATGCCCGCCGCATCGTCGAGGAGCGCCAGAGCCCGTTCTTCGGCGACCCGCTCTTCGGCCAGTTGTTCGGCGACAATTCGCGCCGGGTTCCCAGGGTGCAGAACGCGCTGGGGTCGGGCGTGATCCTGTCCGCCGATGGAATCGTGGTGTCGAATTTCCATGTTGTCGGCAATGCCGAGGATATTCGCGTCGTGCTGTCGGACCGGCGCGAATTCGCCGCCGACGCCATCTTGCAGGATCAGGAGAGTGACCTGGCCGTGCTGCGCCTGCGGGGGGCGACGGGCCTGCCTGCGCTGGAACTGGCGGATTCCGACCGCATCGAGGTGGGCGATCTGGTGCTGGCGATCGGCAATCCCTTTGGCGTCGGGCAGACGGTCAGCAGCGGGATCGTGTCCGCGCTGGCC
>CALEZJ010000156.1 GCA_937927885.1 uncultured Paracoccaceae bacterium
ACATAGGGCAGGCTTGCCGGATCCGGCGGGGCCAGCGCGGCCAGCCGGGCTTTCAGCGCCGCGCGCCCCTGCGCCAGACCCGCCATCGCATGCAAAGGCGCGCGCCAGTCCCGGGCAAAGGCGGACCAGAAGGATTCGTAAAGCATGTCCGACCGGATCAGCGTGCCGTCCAGATCCACCACCAGCACCGGCCTTGCCGCCTCACTCTCGTGCATTGTCCCTCGTCGTCCCTCGATCATTCCCGCCTTCGGCGGTCGAGAGTGGCATGCCCTCGCCCGCCCCGCAAGGCTGGCCCGGCTCCCGGCCCGGCGCGGAAACGACGCAGGGATCGGCGGAATATCGGGTTGAAGGCGGGTGTGTCGCGCTGATAGGTTGTGCAGGTGCGGCAAAGGATCGTTCACATTTGCCCGGCATCTCCCTGTTTGGTTTCAGCCCGAGTATCCCATGCCCGAATCATCCCCCGCCCGCCGCATCCGCAAGGCCGTCTTTCCCGTTGCCGGCCTGGGCACGCGCTTTCTGCCCGCCACCAAGGCGATGCCGAAGGAACTCTTGCCGATCATCGACAAGCCCATCATCCAGTATGCGGTCGAGGAGGCCGTCGCGGCCGGGATCACCGATCTGATCTTTGTCACCGGCCGCACCAAGCGCGCCATCGAGGATCATTTCGACGCCAACCCCGAACTGGAACGCGCGCTGCGCGACAAGGGGCAGCAGGATGTCGCCGACATGGTGCGCAACATCGTTCCCGAGGGGGTGCGCTGCATCTTCCTGCGTCAGCCCGAGGCCATGGGGCTGGGGCATGCGGTCCTCTGCGCCGAACCCGCTGTCGGCGCCGAGCCCTTCGTGGTGCTGCTGGCCGATGACGTGATGCGCGGCGATCTGCCGACGCGCCGCCTGGTCGAGGCCTATGCCGAGGCGCCGGGCACCATCCTGAGCGTGATGGAGGTCGCCCGCACCGAGGCGCAGCGTTATGGCATCGTGCGCCCCGGCCCAAATGGGACAGTGGCGGGCCTCGTGGAAAAGCCCAAGCCGGGAACCGAGCCCTCGACCCTGGCCTCCATCGGGCGCTATGTCCTGGAGCCCGAGATCTTCGACATCCTCGCCAGCCAGCCCCCGGGCTATGGCGGAGAGATCCAGTTGGCCGACGCGATCAACACCCGCGCCGCGCAGGGCCATGTGCGGGCGCTGACCCTGGCCGGGCAACGCTATGATTGCGGGTCCAAGATGGGCTATCTGGAAGCGATGCTGGACTTTGGCCTGGATCACCCGGATTTTCGCGATGCCTTCGGCCTTCTGATCGACCGCAAGGCGGCAGAGCGTCGTCAGCGCGGCTGATCCGGCGTCGCGCAGGAAACACGGATGACGGCCGCGCCGACACGGCGCGGCGCCTATCCGAAAGCCGGACGCACGGCGCGCAGTCCATTGATCCACAACGATTTTATCAGATGGCTGGGGCGGTAGGATTCGAACCTACGGTACACGGTACCAAAAACCGATGCCTTACCACTTGGCCACGCCCCAACTGCGGCGGTGTTTATCCAACCGGGTTCGGGCCTGCAAGGGGGGCGGGCGAAAAATTTCACGCGGGCTTTTGCTGGGGCGCCCGTCGGTGTAGGTCGCGCCGTGACAGGACCGGGGGCTGACGATGGACTGGGATGTGATCGTGCTGGGCGCGGGGGCCGCCGGGCTCATGGCCGGGATCGAGTCCGCGCGTCGCGGGCGGCGGGTCCTGGTGCTGGACCACGCAAGGGCGGCGGGCGAGAAGATCCGCATTTCCGGCGGGGGGCGGTGCAATTTCACCAACCGCACCGTCGCACCCGAGCGGTTCCTGTCGCAAAATTCGCGCTTTGCCCTTTCGGCGCTGGCGCGCTTCACCCCGGCCGATTTTGTCGCGAGGGTGGATCGCGCCGGGATCGCCTGGCACGAAAAGACCCTCGGGCAGTTGTTCTGCGATGGCTCGGCGCGGCAGATCGTCGACATGCTGTTGCGCGATCTGGCCGCGGCGGGGGGAGAGCTGAGGCTGGGGGTGGGCCTGCGTGCGGTGAGGCCGGGTTTTGCGGTCGAGACCGATCAGGGGGTTCTGCGCGCGGTCTCGGTGGTGGTGGCGACAGGCGGCAAGTCGATCCCCAAGATGGGCGCAACCGGTATCGGTTACCAGATCGCCGAGGCGTTCGGTCTTGCCGTGATCGATCCCCGGCCCGGTCTGGTTCCCCTTGTCTTTACCGACGAGGCGCGCGACGGGATGGCGGCGCTGGCGGGGCTGTCGGTTCCGGCACGGGTGGGGGTCGAGGGGGCAAGAGCCCTGTTCGACGAGGGGCTCTTGTTCACGCATCGCGGGCTTTCGGGTCCGTCGATCCTGCAGATCTCCAGCTATTGGCGCGAGGGGCGGGCGATCGAGGTCGATCTGGCGCCGGGGCGCGATCTGGCGGCCGAACTGGCCGCCGCGCGTGGCAGCTTGGGCGCGCGCGAGGTGGCGAATGTGCTCGATTTGCCCGAGCGGCTGGCGCGCGACATCGCCCGGCGGGCGGCGGTCGGCGGCAAGCTGGCGGCGCAGTCCAGGGCGGCGCTGGCGGCATTGGCCGAGGCCGGGCATCGCTGGCGGCTGGTGCCGGCGGGGACCGAGGGCTGGCGCACCGCCGAGGTGACCCTGGGCGGGGTGGACACGCGCGCTCTCGATGCGCGCACGATGCAGGCGCGCTCGGTGCCGGGGTTGTTCTTTGTGGGCGAGGTGGTCGATGTGACCGGCTGGCTGGGGGGGTACAACTTTCAGTGGGCCTGGGCCTCGGGCTGGGCGGCGGGGCAGGCGGCCTGAGGGGAGTGCCCAATGGCAGGCGGTGCAAGGTGAGTATTTGAGGCAAGATGAATGGGCAGCTTGCGGGGCGCGGGCGCGGCCTTTATGGGGGCGGCGTGACTGGGGGGTAAGGATGCGAGAGCTTTCCGAAGCGGCCGGGGCCGCGCCGCTGATCGTGCTGGTGCGCCCGCAGATGGGCGAGAACATCGGGGCGGCCGCGCGGGCGATGCTCAACTTCGGCCTGGAGCGGATGCGACTGGTGGCGCCGCGCGACGGCTGGCCCAATCCGGCCGCGGTGGCGATGGCCTCGGGCGCCTCTGTGGTGCTGGATCATGCCGGGGTGTTCCCCGATCTGGCCTCGGCGGTGCACGATTGCGACCGGGTCTACGCCACCACGGCGCGCGCGCGCGGTC
>CALEZJ010000157.1 GCA_937927885.1 uncultured Paracoccaceae bacterium
GGCGCCGAGGGGTATCTGCTGGAGGAAATGGTCACCGGCGGCATCGCCGAAGTGCTGCTGGGCCTGCGCCGCGACCCGGTCTATGGCGCCACGCTGACCCTGGGCCTGGGCGGCACCACCGCCGAGCTTCTGGCCGACACGGTGACGCTGGTCGCCCCGGTCAGCGCCCCGCAACTGGCCGAGGCGCTGGGAACCCTGCGCCTCTGGCCGCTGCTGGACGGCTGGCGCGGACGGCCAAAGGCGGATACGGGCGCGATCCTCGCGGTGGCGCTGGCGCTGCAGGACCTGATGCAGGGCCAGCCAGATCTGGAAGAAATCGAGATCAACCCGTTGATCGTCAAGGAAACCGGCGCGACGGCCGTCGATGCCGTGATCTGGAGGAAATCCCCATGACCCCCCATCCCATCCACACGCGCCGCGAAGGCGGCATTCTGGAAGTGACGCTGGACCGGCCAAAGGCCAACGCCATCGACCTTGCCACCAGCCGCATCATGGGTCAGGTGTTCCGCGAGTTTCGCGACGATGACAACCTGCGCGTGGCCATCCTGCGCGCCGAGGGCGACAAGTTCTTTTGCCCCGGCTGGGACCTGAAGGCGGCGGCCGAGGGCGATGCGGTCGATGGGGATTACGGCGTCGGCGGCTTTGGGGGTTTGCAGGAACTGCCCAACCTGAACAAGCCGGTCATCTGCGCCGTCAACGGCATCTGCTGCGGCGGCGGGCTGGAACTGGCGCTGTCGTGCGACCTCATCCTGGCCAGCCGCACGGCGACCTTCGCACTGCCGGAAATCCGCTCCGGCACCGTGGCGGATGCGGCCTCGATCAAGCTGCCAAAGCGCATCCCCTATCATGTCGCGATGGACCTCTTGCTGACCGGCCGCTGGTTCGACGCCGACGAGGCGCTGCGATGGGGCCTTTTGCGCGAGATCTGCGAGCCTGGCGATTTGCGGGGCAAGGCCTGGGACCTGGCGCGGCTCCTCGAATCCGGGCCTCCGCTGGTCTATGCCGCGATCAAGGAAGTGGTGCGCGAGGCCGAGGCGCTGCGCTTTCAGGATGCGTTGAACCGGGTGACCAAGCGGCAGATGCCGACGGTCGACCGCCTCTATTCCAGCGAGGACCTGAAAGAGGGGCAGATCGCCTTTGCCGAAAAGCGCGACCCGGTCTGGAAGGGGCGCTAAGCGGCAGGCTTGCACGGCATCGGGGCGCCCGCTAGAGCAGGTCGCGCAAAAGTGGAAACCGGCTTTGCGCAACAGACATGCGACCACGAAGCATCAGAGCTTGTCGCGCAAAAGTGGGCACCGGTTTTGCGAGATGGACATGCGACCACGAAGCATCAGAGCATGTCGCGCAAAAGTGGGAACCGGTTTTGCGCAACAGACATGCGACCACGAAGCCCCAGAGCGGGGCGCATTCACGCGCCCCGCTCTGGGGCTATGGTCGGGAAAGGAACCGCCATGCCGCTGCTGCTGCGCCTCTATCTGGGACTGGCCGCGCTGGCGGGGCCGGTCTGGTGGCTGGCGTTGCGTCGACGACTGCGGCGCGGACGCGAAGACCCGGCGCGCTGGCGCGAAAGGCTGGGGGTCAGCGCCCTGCCCCGTCCCGCCGGGCGCATCCTGTGGTTTCACGCGGCGTCAGTGGGCGAATCGCAGGCGCTGGTCACGCTGATCACCCGGCTGCTGGCCGATCATCCGGGGCTGGGGATCGTGCTGACCAGCCAGACCCGCGCCTCGGCCGAGGCGCTGGCAGGCCGGGGCCTGCCGCGCGGCGTGATCCACCTCTATGCCCCGGTCGACACGCCTGGCGCCGTCGCCCGCTTTCTGGCCCACTGGCGGCCCGAGGCGCTGGTGGTCACCGAAATCGACCTCTGGCCGGTGATGCTGACCCGGGCGCGGGCGGCGGGGCTGGGGATGATGCTGCTGAACACCCGCCTCGATCCCGCAAGGACGCGGCGACGCCAGCGGATCGCCGCGGTCAATGCCTGGCTGTTCAACCTCTTTGATCGCGTTCTGGTGCAGGACGACGCCTCGCGCGATGCCTGTGTGGCGCTGGGCGTCGATCCCGGGCGGCTGTCGGTGATGGGCGCGCTCAAGGCCGCCAGCGAACCCCTGCCTGACCAGCCCGCCCTGCGCGCCGACCTCGCCGGGCGCCTCGGCACGCGCCCGCGCTGGCTGGCGGCCAGCACCTGGCCCGACGAGGACCCCGCGCTCTTCGAGGCGCAGCACCTCGCAGCGGCCGCGCTGCCCGGCCTCGTGATGCTGATCGCGCCCCGCCAGCGCGATCTGGCAGACCAGACCGAGGCCGCCGCCCGCGCCCGCTTTGCCCCCGATGCCATCGCCCGGCGTTCGCGCGGCGACTCCATCGGCGCCGCGACGCAGGTCTATATCGCCGACACGATCGGCGAGATGGGGCTGTGGTATCGCCTTGCCCCTGTGACCTTTGTCGGCAAATCGCTGCCGGGTCCGGGCGGCGCCGGGGGCGGACACAACCCGTTCGAAGCCGCCGCTCTGGGGTCGCTGGTGCTGCACGGGCCCCGGGTGGACAGTTGCGCCGAGGCCTACGCCGCCCTGCAGGCCGAAGGTGGCGCGCTGATGGTCACCGATGCCGAAACCCTCGCAGCCCGCATCCGCGACGCGCAGGACCCCGCCTTTTGCCACCCCCGCACCGAGGGCGCCGCACGGGTTCTGGCGACGAGTGCCGCGCCGCTGGCCGTCGCGCTGACCGCCGTCAAGGCGATGCTGGCCCGCCGGGCAGCCTGACCCGCCTGTGCAAGGCTGCACAGCCGTGTGCAGGACCTGCGGCGCGATCACGCGAATGCGATCTTGCTTTGACCATGCGTCACGTTAGCCTTGCGGCACAAGTCTTTCAGGAGAGTGATGAATGCACCGGACCTTGACCGCATTTCTGGCCACCGCCTGCCTTGCCCTACCCGGCGCGGCCCTCGCACAGGACGCCAATGTCACCGCCCGCAAGGCGCTGATGGGCCTTTACGCCTACAATCTCGGCGTGCTGGGCGGCATGGCGCAGGGGCAGGTTCCCTATGACGCCGATCAGGCGCGCGCTGCGGCGACCAGCCTCTATCACCTGTCGCGCTCGGGCTCGGCGCGGATGTGGCCTGCGGGAACCGATGCGGCCTCGATGCCCGGCCAGACCCGCGCCCTGCCCGCGATCTGGGAAAACATGGCCGATTTCGGCGCCCGCGCCGGCGCGCTGCGCGACGCGACCGAGGTGATGATGAACGCGGCCGGTACCGATCTCGCCTCGCTCCAGGGGGCGATGGGCGGGATTGGCGGTGCCTGCGGCGCCTGCCACCAGACCTTCCGTCAGGCGCAATAAGCGGATGCTGCGGCGGCTGGCACTGACAGCGCTTGCGCTGGGGGCAGCGGGCCTGGCCGGGGCCTGGGTCCTGACCCGGCCCGCCAGCCTGCCCCCGGCGACGCTGGCCGCGCTGGCCGCCCATCCTGCCGATGCCGCCCGGGGCGAGGCCGTGTTCTGGGCCGCGGGCTGCGCCAGTTGCCACACGGCACCCGACGTTCCCGCCACCGCCCCGGTGGGCGAACGTCTGGTGCTGGCCGGGGGGCGGCGCTTTGCCACGCCCTTCGGCACCTTCACCGCGCCGAATGTGTCGATGCATCCCGGCGCGGGCATCGGCGGCTGGACGCGCGAGCAATTCGCCACCGCCGTCCTCTTGGGCGTCTCACCCGGGGGAACGCATTACTTTCCCGCCTTTCCCTATGCCACCTATGCCCGCGCGACGCCGCAGGATGTGGCCGATCTCTGGGCCTTCTGGCAGACGCTCCCCGCCGCAGCCAGCCCCAGCCAGCCGCATGACCTGGGCTTTCCCTTTAACCAGCGACGCGCAGTCGGGTTCTGGAAGCTGTTGAATCTGGACACGGAATTCGTGACGACCGCGCCTGCCGACGCGCAGATCGCACCCGGGCGCTATCTGGTCGAGGCGCTCGGACATTGCGCCGAATGCCACACGCCGCGCGATGCGCTGGGGGGCCTTCGGACGGCAAGCTGGCTGTCGGGCGGGCCCAACCCGGCCGGTCAGGGGCGCATTCCGTCGCTGCCGCCGCAGGGCTGGTCGGCCGAGGACATCGCCAACTACCTGCAATCGGGCTTCACGCCGTCCTTCGATGTGGTGGGGGGGGAAATGGCCGATGTCGTCGCCAACATCGGCCGGATCGCGCCCGAGGACCGGGCGGCGATCGCGGCCTATCTGGTGGCGCTCAGATCATCGCCCAGTCGGTAAAGGTCTTTGCGGGGGCCTGGATCGGGGCCTTGGCATTGACCGGGGCGGGCTGAGGAAGGGTATTCGACATGATCGTTCCTGTGTGGTTACGCGACAACGCGCCGCGGCTCTAAACATCTGTCGCGCGGACTTCGCAAGAGGTTCACACGCGATCGTGTCAAATTTGAGGCAACTTATCCACAGGCTCGGAGGAACGCCTCCGCCTCCGGATTCGCGCTTGACTTGCCCCCGGCGCAAAGGCCAAACCAGCCGGCATGAGCGCCGCTTCCCTGACCATCGACCTTGACGCCATCGCCAACAACTGGCGTCGGCTGTCGCGCATGACCGCCGCCGAAACCGGCGCCACGATCAAGGCCGATGCCTATGGTCTGGGCGCCGGGCCGGTGGCGCGCAAGCTGGCGCAGGCCGGGGCGCGCAGTTTCTTCGTGGCCCTTGCCGAGGAAGGCGCCGCGATCCGCCAGGCCGTCGGCGCCGGGCCGAGGATCTTTGTCTTTTCCGGCCATATGGCGGGCGATACCCAGACGCTGCGCAACCTTGCGCTGACCCCGATGCTGAATTCGGTCGATCAGGTGCTGCGCCACTTCGAATCGCTGCCCGGACACCCCTTTGGCGTGCAACTCGACACCGGCATGAACCGGCTGGGGATGGAGGGGCCCGAGTGGTCCGCCGTGCGCGACATGGTGCTGGAAATGGGCCCCCGGCTGGTCATGTCGCATCTGGCCTGCGCCGACGAACCGCACCACCTGATGAACGCCGAGCAGCTGGAAACCTTCCTGTCCATGACGGCGGGCCATGTTGGCGACCGGTCACTGGCGGCGACGGGCGGGATCCTTTTGGGCCCGGAATACCATTTCGACCTCGTGCGCCCGGGCATCGGCCTTTACGGCGGTGCGCCTTTCGCCGAGGCGCAGGCCGTGGTCGCGCTCTCGCTGCCGGTGGTGCAGGTGCGCGACGTCGCCCCGGGAGAGGCCGTCGGCTATTCCTGCACCTGGGTGGCCGAGCGCCCCTCGCGCATCGCCACCGTCGCGGCCGGTTATGCCGACGGGCTGCTGCGCTCGCTCTCGGGCAATGCGGTGCTCTGGGCCGATCGCACCCCCTGCCCGGTCGTTGGACGGGTGTCGATGGACCTGATCACCTGCGATGTCACCGATCTGGCCGAACCGCCCGAGGCGCTGGACATCCTGGGACCGCAGCAGGGCGTCGATGACCTCGCCGAGCAAGCGGGCACCATCGGCTATGAAATCCTGACCAGTCTCGGACCCCGTTATCGGCGCCGCTACGCGGGTCAGGCCGCATGATCGTTCGCGCGCTGGGCGCCAGCGGGCGCGCCACCGCGTCGGCGCTGGGGGCGCTGGGCCGCTTTGTGGCCTTTGGCGCAAGGGCGCTCGGCTGGATGCTGCGCCCGCCCTTCTACTGGCGCGAGACCCTGGCGCAACTTGTGTTGATCGGCTGGCTGTCACTGCCGGTGATCGGGCTGACCGCGCTCTTTACCGGCGCGGCGCTGGCCTTGCAGATCCACGCCGGTTCGGCCCGGTTTTCGGCGGAATTTGCCGTGCCCTCGATCACCGCCATCGGCATGGTGCGCGAACTTGGCCCGGTGCTGGGCGGGCTGATGGTGGCGGCGCGCATCGCCTCGTCCATCGCCGCCGAGATCGCCACGATGAAAGTCTCCGAGCAGATCGACGCGCTGCGCACGCTGGCGGTCGAACCGATGCAATACCTCACCGTCCCCCGGCTGATCGCGGCCACGCTGGCGATGCCGGTGCTGGTGGCGGTCGGCGATGCGGTGGGCATCCTGGGCGGCTGGGCGGTCGGCATCAGCAGGCTGGGCTTCAACAGCGCGACCTATCTGCGCAACACGCTGGATTTCCTCGAATTCTGGGACATCGGCTCGGGCCTCGTGAAGGCCGCGGTCTTTGGCTTCCTGATTGCCCTCGCCGGGTGCCATGCCGGGATGCACGCCGGACGCGGAGCGATGGGTGTGGGGGCCGCGACAAAATCGGCGGTGGTGCTGGCCTCGGTGCTGATCCTGGGCGCGAACTACCTGCTGACCGAAGCGTTCTTTTCCTCATGATCCGGGTCAGCGGCCTTCACAAACGGTTCGGCGCCAAGGTCGTGCTGGCGGGGGTCGATGTCAGCGTGGCGCGCGGCGAGAGCCTCGTGGTGATCGGCGGTTCGGGCACCGGAAAATCGGTGCTGTTGCGCTGCCTTCTGGGGCTCGAGCGGGCGGATGCAGGGCAGGTCGAGGTGGCGGGCCTCGTCAACCCGCAGCCGCAGGCGCTGGCGACCCAGGTGGGGATGCTGTTTCAGGGGGCGGCGCTGTTCGATTCGCTGCCGGTCTGGCAGAACGTCGCCTTTCGCGTGATGCGCGGCACCGGGCGGATGTCCGCGCGCGCGGGTCGGACGCTGGCGGTCGAGACGCTGGCACGGGTCGGGCTGGGCCCCGAGGTCGGCGACCTCTTCCCGGCCGAACTGTCCGGCGGCATGCAAAAGCGGGTCGGCCTCGCGCGGGCGATCGTGGGCAATCCGGCGGTGCTGTTCTTTGACGAACCGACAGCCGGGCTGGACCCGATCATGGCGGCGGTGATCAACGCGCTCATCCGCCGCATCGTGACCGAAACCGGGGCGACGGCCGTGACCATCACCCATGACATGCGCACCCTGCACGAG
>CALEZJ010000158.1 GCA_937927885.1 uncultured Paracoccaceae bacterium
CTGTTCCACGAGGAGGCGCCGCGGGTTTTTGACGCCCAGCCGATCGAGTTCGGGTGCTCGTGTTCCGAAGACAAGGTGCGGCAGTCGCTGTCGATCTACTCGGCCAGGGACATTCGCCACATGACGACCCCGGAGGGCACGGTCACCGCCGATTGCCAGTTCTGCGGCGCGCATTATGTGCTGGACCCGAAAACCGTGGGGTTCGAGGCCGAGGATGCGAAGCGCTGACCTGATCGACCGGCTGGCGCAGGCGCTGGCCGAACCCGGCCCACCGTCGAGCGATTTCGACCTGAACCCCGCCGTGCGGCCCGAGGGGCGTGTGCTACGTCCCGCCGGGGTGCTGATGGGGCTGGTCGAAGCGCGCGCGGGATGGTCGGTGCTGCTGACTAAACGCGCCTCGGGGTTAAAGCATCACCCGGGCCAGATCGCTTTTCCGGGTGGAAAAGTAGACCCTGAGGATGCCGATTCTGTCGCGGCGGCGCTGCGCGAGGCGGATGAGGAGGTGGGTCTGAACCCGGCGCAGGTCCGCGTTCTGGGCACCATGCCTGCCCATGAAACGGTGACGGGCTTTTCCGTGACGCCGGTTCTGGGTGTGGTCGAGGGGTCCTATACCCCCGTGGTCGAGGCGGGCGAGGTCGACGAGGCCTTTCTGGTCCCGCTGGCGCATCTGTTGAACCCTGACGCCTATCAGGTGCAAAGTCGCATCTGGCTGGGACAGCGGCGCAGCTATTACGCCGTCCCCTGGGGCCCCTACTATATCTGGGGCGCCACCGCGCGGATGCTGCGCGCTTTGGCGGCACGGGTATGAAGGTTGCGGGAGCCTGGCTGGACGCCCCCGGCACGCAGGGCGTGCTGGCGATGCTGACGGCGGCGGGGCATCAGGCGCTGGTGGTCGGCGGATGCGTGCGCAACACGCTGATCGGCGTGCCGGTGTCGGATGTCGACATTGCCACCGACGCGCTGCCTCAAACCGTCTCTGATCTTGCCGAAAAGGCCGGTTTTCGCGCGGTTCCCACCGGCATCGCGCATGGCACGGTGACCGTGGTCGCCCATGGCGAGGGGCACGAGGTGACGACCTTTCGCCACGACGAAGAAACCTTTGGTCGCCATGCCCGCGTCGCCTTTGGGGCCGATCTGGTGCAGGATGCCGCGCGGCGCGATTTCACCATGAACGCGCTCTATGCGCAGGCCGACGGAGGGGTGATCGATCCCCTGGGCGGGCTGCCGGATGTTCTGGCCCGGCGTGTTCGCTTTGTCGGCGACCCCGAGGCGCGGATTGCCGAAGATGCGCTGCGCATCCTGCGGTTCTTTCGGTTTCACGCGCAATATGGCGACCCCGCGCAGGGGCTGGATGCCGAGGCTTTGTCCGCCTGTGCCCTGCATTCGGCCATGTTAGAGACGCTTTCGCGCGAACGCATCACAGCCGAACTGAAGAAACTGCTGGCCGCGCGTGATCCGGCGCCTGCGGTCGGGGCGATGGCGACCAGCGGTGTTCTGCACCATGTCCTGCCCGGCGCCTCGGCCGCAGCGCTGGCGGTTCTGGTGCATCTGGAGGGGGGGCATCCGGGCGGCTGGCTGCGCAGGCTGGCGGTGCTGGGCAGCGCCGAGGGATTGCGCCTCTCCAACAGGGAATCGCGTGATTTTGGCAGGATCAGAGACGCTTTTGGCCGTGCGGACACCCCCGCGGCGCTGGGCTGGCGACTGGGCGAGGGATTGGCGGCCGATGTGATCCTGGGATTTGCCGCGCTGATGGAATCCCCGCCGCCGCAGGGCTGGCAGTCCGAGGTCGCGCGGGGGGCAGAAGCCCGCTTTCCGCTGAAACCCGCCGATCTGATGCCCGCCCTCGGCGGCGCGGCTCTGGGTGCCGCGCTGAAATCGGCGCAGGACCATTGGTTGGCAGCGGACCTTCGCCCCGGCCGCGACGAACTTCTTGGCCGTCTGGGTCTGGCCTAGACCCGCCATCCGGCCTAGAATGCCTTCACAAGTGAAGGATCGGCTGCCCGTGTTCAAGTTTTTCGAATCCCTAGTGGATCCTTATGTTGCCTATCAGGAAAACGACGCCCCTCCGCGTCGCCTCTGGCCGTTCCTGCGTGTCTACATGCAGCCGTTTCGCAAGGTCTTTGTGCTGACCGGCCTTGCCTCGGTCACGGTCGCCTTCGTGGAGATCGGCCTCTTGTGGTATCTGGGCCGTATCGTGGATCTGCTGGAATCGCACGGACCGCAGGGGTTCTGGGCGGCGCACGGGGTCGAGCTGGGGCTGGCGGCGCTGTTCCTTCTGGTGCTGCGGCCGCTGTTGCAGGGGCTCGACGTGGGGCTGATCAACAACACGATCCTGCCCAACATCGGCACGCTGATCCGCTGGCGCGCGCATCGCCATGTGCTGCGCCAGTCGGTCGGCTGGTTCGAGAACGACTTTGCCGGACGCATCGCCAACCGGATCATGCAGACCCCTCCGGCGGCGGGCGAGGCGGTGTTCCAGATCTTTGACGCGCTCAGCTTTTCGGTGGCCTATGTGGTGGGGGCCGGCGCGCTCTTGATGGGCGCCGATCCAAGGCTGGTCATCCCGATGCTGGTCTGGTTGACGCTGTATCTGGCGCTGGTGCGCTGGACGGTCACGCGGGTCGGTCCGGCGTCGCAGGCGGCCTCGGATGCGCGGAGCGCGGTGACGGGGCGGGTGGTCGATGCCTATACCAACATCCACTCGGTCAAGCTGTTCGCGCAGGCCGGGTTGGAGACCGATTATGCCCGCGAGGCGATCGAGCATGCCCGGGTGACCTTTCAACGCGAGATGCGCATCTTTACCACCATGGACCTGTCGCTGGTGGCGCTGAACGGGCTGCTGATCGTCGGCGTGGTGGGCTGGTCGATCTGGCTGTGGTCGGTGGGCGACGCCAGTCTGGGCGTGGTCGCGGCGGCCAGCGCGCTGGTGCTGCGTCTGAATGCCATGACAGGCTGGATCATGTGGGCGGTCAGCTCGTTCTTTCGCAACCTCGGCGTCGTCGCCGAGGGCATGCAGACCATCGCCCATCCGATCACGCTGGTCGATGCGCCCGGGGCAGGGCCGCTGGACTTCACCGAAGGGCGTATCGAGATCGAGAGTGTCAGCCATCATTACGGGCGCGGATCGGGCGGGTTGCAGGAGGTGTCGCTGACCATCCGTCCGGGCGAAAAGATCGGCCTGGTGGGGCGTTCCGGCGCGGGGAAATCGACCCTGGTCAAGCTGCTCTTGCGGTTCTACGACACCGAAAAGGGCCGGATCCGCATTGACGGGCAGGACATCGCGCGGGTCACGCAGGACAGTCTGCGCGCCCGGATCGGCATGGTGCAGCAGGACACGGCGTTGCTGCATCGCTCCGTGCGCGAGAACATCCTCTATGGGCGCGCCGGGGCCAGCGAGGCCGAAATGGTCGAGGCCGCGCGGCGGGCCGAGGCGGAGGAGTTCATCGCCGGTCTGGTCGATGCCGAGGGGCGCAGGGGCTATGATGCGCGGGTGGGTGAGCGCGGGGTGAAACTGTCCGGCGGGCAGCGCCAGCGGATCGCGATTGCCCGGGTGATCCTGAAGGACGCGCCGATCCTGGTGCTGGACGAGGCCACCTCGGCCTTGGACAGCGAGGTCGAGGCGGCGATTCAGGACACGCTTTACGGCATGATGGAGGGCAAGACGGTGATCGCCATCGCGCACCGGCTGTCGACGATCGCCCGGATGGACCGGATCGTGGTGATGGATGACGGCCGGGTTGTCGAGGAGGGCACCCACGAGGCGCTGCTGGCGCGCGGCGGGCTTTATGCCCGGTTCTGGGCGCGGCAATCGGGCGGCTTTATCGGCACCGACGCGGCGGTCGACGAGGCGGGGGGCCAGCCCCCCACGCCCCCCGGGATATTCAAGGACAGATGAAGGGGTGCGCGTGATGGGGCTCTCGACACTGATTGCGCCGTTTGACCCGGCCACCGGGGCGCCGCCGCGCAGCCTCTGGGCGTTCTCGCGCTGGGCCTTGCGCGGGGCCTGGCCGGGGATCTGGATCGCTACGGCGATTTCCGTGCTGGGCGGCGTGGTCGAGGTGATGGCGGCGCTCGTCATGGGCATTGTCATCGACGCGGCCCAGGCGGGCGAGGCTTCGCGGTTTTTTGCCGACAACTGGCTGATGCTGTTGGGGTTTGCCGGGTTCTTTCTGGTGCTGCGTCCGCTGGCCTTCGGCCTCAACTCGGCGGCGAACTTTCTGACCATCGCGCCGAATGTGGACCCGCTGGTGCTCTCACGGCTCAATCGCTGGACGATGGGGCAGGATATCGGGTTCTTTGACAACGATTTCGCCGGACGGATCGCGCAAAAGCAGATCCAGAC
>CALEZJ010000159.1 GCA_937927885.1 uncultured Paracoccaceae bacterium
CCTGTAATCCACCGCGATCAGGACGACCTGCGCCGCCTCGGCCAGTTCGGCGCAGATGGAATCGTGGCTGTGCAGCCCTCCGACAATGAAGCCCCCGCCGTGGAAATAGAGCGCCGTCACCCCGGCGCGCGGCGCATCGGGGGTGTAGCGGCGGCAGGGCACCCCGGCGATGGCCAGATCCTGCGCGCGCACGCCCTGAGGATGGGGCGGCGAGAAGTCGGCGCAAAGCTTGTCATAGAAGGCCCGCTGTTCAGCGATCGAAAAATTCGCCGCATCCGGGGGATAGGAGGCCTCGGTCCGGGCAATGAAGGCGCGGATATCCGCGGGCAACCAGGAATAATCGTCTGTCGTCATGCGGTCTCTCCCAGGGTGGCGCGAAGGGCGGCGATCAGCTTGCGCCAGACGGCGCGGTGGCGATTTCGGGCGTGGACCGCGGCAAAGATCGGTTGGGTCAGCACGGGAGCCTCCGCGACGGGTTCGACCTGACCGGCCTCGATCAGCGAACGGGCGGCACGGGTCTCCTGATACCCCGCGACCCCCAGGGTCAGGATCATGCCGCGCAGGATCGCGCTTTGGCCGGCAGCCAGCGGCGGCAGGGCCAGCGCGGGCAGCAACATGTCATGCGTGCGCGCAAAGGCGGGTGACAGATTGGCGCGCACATAGCGTTCGGGAGTCACGTCCGACAGCCGCGCCAGCCCGGCACCGGTCGGCGCCACCATTCGGTAGGTCAGTTCGCCCAGGGTTTCGAAATGGATGTCGGGCGAGGGATGCGGGGTGAAGACCAGCGCCAGATCCAGTTCGCCCGCCCCCACGTCGCGGCACATCTGGGCCGAATAATCCGCCTCGATATAGATCGCCGCCTGCGGCAACAGCACGCGCAGCCGCTGAACCCAGCGCGCCGGATCCCCGGCAGCCAGATCGTTCTGCAACCCCAACCGCAGGGTCATCGCCCGGCCCTCGGCCCCGCGCGCGGCGGCGCGCGCCTCGCTCATCGCCAGCCTCAGGGCGCGGGCGTGCGGCTCGAACCGCAAGCCTTCGGTGGTCATCGCGCAGCCGGCCCGGCCGCGGTGCAGCAGGGTGACCCCCAGCGCCCGCTCCAATGCGGCCAAGCGGCCCGAAACCGTCGACTGCGTGACCCCCAGACGCTCGGCCGAGCGGTGAAAGCTGCGCGTCTCGCACAGATCGAGAAAGGTGTCGATCTGCTCGGGCTGCATGGGTCAGAGGGCGTCGTGCGCGGGGTCAGCGGCATCGCCTTCGGGACCCGGCTCGCCATCGGCCAGCGCACCGCGAAAGCCCATCGCCACGACGTATTTCTCCGACGAATCCGACCGGCTCGCCGGCGGTTTCACGTTGTAGACCTTGGTGAAACGCCGCTTCAGCAGCGCCTGCAACTCGCCCTCGGCGCCGCCCGCCAGCACCTTGGCGACAAAGGTTCCCCCAGGCGCCAGCACGTCAAAGGCGAAATAGGCGGCGTGTTCGCACAGCGCAATGATGCGCAGATGGTCGGTTGCCTTGTGTCCGGACGAGGCCGCGGCCATGTCCGACATCACCACATCCGCCTGACCGGCCAGCCAGGACTTGACCTGCGCGTCCGCCCCGTCGGCGAGAAAATCGAGCACATGCGCCTCGGCCCCGGCCAGATGTTCGACCTCTTGCAGGTCGACGCCCAGAACGGTGCCGATCCGCTTGCCCGACTTTTCACCCAGCGCATTCACCCGTTGCACCGCCACCTGCAACCAGCCGCCGGGCGCACAGCCCAGATCGACCACCCGCGCGCCGGGAACCAGAAAGCGGAACTTGTCGTCAAGTTCGATCAACTTGTAGGCCGCGCGTCCGCGCATGCCTTCGCGTTTGGCGCGCGCGACATAGGGATCGTTCAGCTGCCGCTCCAGCCAGCGGGTCGAGGACAGCTTGCGCCCCTTGGCGGTCTTGACCTTGACCTTCAACTCGCGCTGTCCGCGCCCGGATGTGTTCTTGCCCGGCTCTTTCGCCATGGGATCGTCTCCTTACAGGCCGGCCAACACGCCGTCGCGGCTCATCTGCGCGTAAAGAAGTCCCTCGCGCAGGCCGCGGTCGGCGACCGACATAACATTGGTGGGCCAGACCCGCATCAGGGCCTGCAGGATCGCGGCGCCCGACATGATCAGGCCCTGCCTCTCGCGCCCGATGCGCGGATCGCTGCGGCGCCCTTCGGGACCCAGCGACAGGTAATCGCGAATCACCTTGTCGATCTGCGACGAGGTCATGGTCAGCCCGTCGACCTTGTTGCGGTCATAGCGGCGCAGCCCCAGATAGCTGGCCGCGACCGTGGTGACCGTGCCCGAGGTGCCGATGA
This sequence comes from uncultured Paracoccaceae bacterium, assembly GCA_937927885.1. Lineage (GTDB taxonomy): Bacteria > Pseudomonadota > Alphaproteobacteria > Rhodobacterales > Rhodobacteraceae > Pararhodobacter. The sequence continues at coordinate 2,336 of CALEZJ010000159.1, forward strand.
TCTGGAACCCCTCGCGCGGTGCCGGGTTCTGGTAGGGCGAGAAACTCTGCAATTGCTCCTCGAAATGCCAGCTCATCAGGGCAAAGCGCGCGGCGTCATCCTCGACGTCGTTGAACTGTTCGCGCAGTGTCGCGACCCCCAGCGGAACGCTGATCCAGTCGACCACCCGCGCCTGACCGGGCTGGGGCGGGGCCAGCCCCTCGGCGGCAAAGCCCAGCCTCACGGACAGGATGGCGCGGCGGCGGTTTTCGGGCGCCACGCCGGACAGGTCGATCCACACCAGTTCGGTCGACCCGCCGCCAATGTCGATCACCAGCACCTGCTCGGCCGTGGAGGCCACGAGAGGCGCGCAGGAAATCACCGCAAGTCGCGCCTCTTCCTCGGGCGGGATGATTTCCAGCCTGAGACCGGTGTCGCGCTGGATCTTGCGGATGAACTCACCCGCGTTGCGCGCGCGCCGACAGGCCTCGGTCGCGACCAGCCGCATGCGGGTGACGGAATGATCCTCGAGCTTGCGGCGACAAATACGCAAGGCTTGCACCGTGCGCGCCATGGGCACCTGCCCCAGACGCCCGGTGCTTTCCAGCCCGGTCCCCAATTCGACAGCCCGGGAAAAGCTGTCCACGACCTCGAATTGCGTGCCCTTGGGGCGCGCAATCAGCATGCGACAAGAATTCGTGCCCAGATCGAGGGCCGCATATAGCACCCCCTCCTCGGCCTTGGTCAGGCGCTTCGGCTCGGTTCCGGCCGGAGTCCGCGCGTTCCCGTGCGGCCTCGACGATTGCGGATGCGCCGCCGCGCCTGCGGGACGCTCGGGCGCCATGATCGCCCTCCATTTCGTGTTGCCCCCAAAGTAGGGCCCCGCCGGTTCCAGCGCAAGGACAGAGTTCCCGCGAAGGCACGATCGCGGCGCGCCCTGCACCGCCCGGCATCAGCGGAATTTGACCGGTTCCACTCCAAGATGACCTTTGTGATTGGCCATGCTGCCTTGGCGGGCGTACACTCCCGTCACTGGAAACGCGAAATACTTTTCCCTACTCGAGGTACACCATGAGACTTTTCCTCTCTTGTGTTGCCAGTTGCATGATTGCCACCTCGGCCCTGGCGTCGGGTCCGGTCGTTCCTCCCACGCCACCGGTCACCCCGCCGATTCCCGTCGCGCATTCCATGAACTGGGAAGGCGCCTATGGCGGGGTCTCGCTGGGCTACAACGCCATGCGGGTTGACGACCTGTCCTTTGGCCCGGGTCCGTTCAACGCCAATGGCGCGTCGCTCATCGGTTTTGCGGGCTACAATTTCCAGCGTGGATCGCTGGTCTTTGGCCCCGAACTGGGCCTGTCGGTCAATACGGCGCGGGGCACCGACGGCTTCTTCATGCGCCCGTTCCGGATGCGCAATTCGATCGAATTGCGCGGCCGCGTCGGTGTGGCCACCGGGCGCGCGCTGCCCTATCTGGCGCTGGGGGTCATCTCCAGCGAGTTCTGGGCGGACCACGCCGGCGCGGGCAACCCGGTCGATTTCGCAAGAGCCCGGTTCAATGGCGTGACATTGGCGGCAGGTGTCGACGTCGCCGTGAACCAGTCGATGTTTGTGCGCGGCGAAATCCAGGCCGTACGCTATCGCAACGGCGTGTTGCCTTTCTATGCCGGGACGGACCCTCACACCCTTTCCGCCCGCGACGTACGGCTGAGCGTGGGCGTCGGCTGGCGGTTCTGAAAGCGGACCGCGCTTGCGAGGTCGGCGCCTGGTGCGTCGGCCTCATGGTCGTTGTGAGGAAATTTCACGTCGCTCGCGCTGGTCCTTCGGCCCGGGGGCCTGATAGAACATGCAGGCAAACACACCGGAGCCCGCCATGTCCGACCAGCCCCTGCAACCCGTCGTCATCGTCTGGTGGCGCGACATTCCCGCGCAGGTGATCGTGGGCAAGGGACGCCGCGCCGCCAAGGTGCAACTGCCCGAGCGCTTCGAACAGGCCATCGACCGCTGCGCGATGAAGATCGGCGCCAAGGATGCCGACGCCTATCTGGCTGAATGGCGCAAAGCCGACCCCTATGATGTCGCTGGCGAACAGGAAGAGGTCGCCCGTGCCGAGGCCGCCCGACTGGATCGGGACTACGACACCGACAGGATCAAGGCGCTGATCGCGAATGACGGCTGGGCGGCGCGTGGCTAGGTTTCTGGAGGTTCTGATGGCACTGTTCCCCTTTGGCCGCAAGGCCGCGACCCCTGTGGATTCGGGCCCGGACGCGCTGGCCGCGTTCCTGAACGGCTACTCGATCGAGGTGATGCCGCGCACCGCCGAAAAGATCGAAGATTTCCGGACACTTCTGCCCGCAGGCACGCGGGTCTACATCGCCCATCTCGACGGCACCCCGATCGAGGATATGGTCGCCACTGCCCGTCGCATCCGCGCCGAGGGGTTCGACCCGATGCCGCATTTCCCGGCCCGCATCATCGCCAACAAGGCGACGCTGCTCGACTGGGTCGCCCGCTATCGGGGCGAGGCGGATGTGAAGCAGGGGCTGATCCTGGCCGGCGGCGTGTCGCAGCCGGTGGGCGACTTTCATTCGTCGATGCAGCTTCTGGAATCGGGGGCATTTGACGGGTTCGAACGTCTGCATGTCGCTGGTCACCCGGAAGGCAACAGGGATATCGACCCCGATGGGTCTGACCGCATGGTCACCGAAGCCGCGCGCTGGAAAACCGCCTTTGCCCAGCGCACCGATGCGAAGATGGCCATGGCCACGCAATTCTGCTTCGAGGCTGGCCCGGTTATCGACTGGGTGGACGGCCTTGGCCGCGCGGGCATCGCCCTGCCGGTGCATATC
>CALEZJ010000160.1 GCA_937927885.1 uncultured Paracoccaceae bacterium
CGGCAAAGTCGTTGTAGGCGAGCAGGAAACTGAACAGCCCCGTGGTGATCACGCCCGGCCACATCACCGGGATGATCACATGCCGGAAGGCCTGAAACCGCGAACAGCCATCGACCATGGCGCTTTCATCGAGCTCTTTCGGGATATTGCGAAAGAATGAGGTCAGCATCCACAGAGTGAACGGCTGATTGATGGCCACCAGAACAATGATCGTGGTGGGCAGATGGCCCCAGAGATTCCACTCGAAGAACGGCAGAAGATAGCCCGAAACCAGCGTGATCGGCGGCATGGCGCGAAAAACCAGCGCCAGGATCAGGAGCCAGAAGGCATAGCGATAGGGCGAGCGTGACAGCGCATAGCCGCCGAGTGTACCGAAGGTCAGCGAGATGAAGACGACCGAGACCGTGACGATCAGGGTGTTCAATGCAGCGCGCCAGAACTGCTCCTGCACCCAGGCGCCGTAATAGCCTTTCCCGGTCACGGTGCTTCCGGTTTCGGCCAGCGTCAGCGGGCCGGTCAGGGCCTGCATCCAGTCGGCGCGGGAAAAGAAATCGCCCTCGACCTTGAACGAACCCCAGAGCGTCCACAGAAACGGCAAGGCCGCGAGGATCAGCCACAGGACCAGAAAGGAGCCCAGCATCAGTTTCAGCCCCAGCGGGCGGCGATTGGCGACGGATGACATGCGCGTCCCCCCCTCTCAGGCTTTGCCAAAGTTGCGCCAGGTGCGAACCAGCACCGGAGACAGCAGGATGATGATGCCGACGATGGTCAGCACCGATGTTGCGGCTGCCGAGGAGAGAAGCCGCGTTTCGCCGCCGAGGTCGGAATAGATGAAATAGCTTAGTGACTGGGCATGCGCGCTTGCTGAAAAGCTGATGATCGGTTCGAAGACGCGGAAGTTGTCCATCAGCTTGATCAGCGCCATGAAGGTGGTCAGCGGCAGAAGGTGCGGCAGCATCACATAACGGATGCGTTGCCAGCGGGTCGCGCCGTCGATCATCGCCGATTCAAGCGTATCCTGCGGAACGGTCTGAAGGCCTGCGTAATAGACGACGAACGCGAAGGGGGCGGTGGACCAGATGCCGTAGACGATCAGCATGGCCCACATCATCGGAGTAGATGCCTTGACCGACAGGTTGGGATCCCCGGTGAGATACTGGAAAAAGGCACCCAGCACGCCGCGGCTGTCGATCATCCAGAACAGGATCAACCCGCCCACCAGCGGCGTGACGATCATCGGCAGGAGGGAAAAGAAGATCGTCGGCCCCTTGAGGACCCGGGGCAGGGCGTTCACCGAAAGCGCCACGACAAAGCCCAACATGATCGAAAGCGGTGTGACCAATGCCGTGTAGGTGAGGGTGAAGGCCAGCGCGCCATAGAATGGCAGGCGCAGCAGGCGGTTGGTGAACGTCGCCAGATCGGGCGCATTGCGCCACAGGTCAGCGATCTCGTTCACCGCCAGGTGGCCGCGGTTCAGATAGATCTCCAGCCCGACAAAGCGTCCCAGTGGTTCGGCCTCGCGCAAGGCCCGTGTGGCGGCCTGATCGACGGAACTGGAGCGGGTGCAGCCGAAGGGACCGCAATTCTCGACCTCGACAACCACCTGACTGTGCGGGGCATAGACCGACTGGATGACCACCGAGACGATGGGAAAGGCGATGAACAGAAGCATCGCGGTCGCGGTCGGCAGAAAGAACCAGAAGAATGTGCGATGTTTCATGGTGTCTCGGGGGTTGGCCAGGCGGGGCAGGGG
>CALEZJ010000161.1 GCA_937927885.1 uncultured Paracoccaceae bacterium
TCTTAGGCCGGTGCATCCCATGCGCCGGCCGCTGTCCTGATGCGCCTTACAGCATCCCGGGCAGCACCTGATCCGGCGGGCGGTGGCCGTCGGCGAAGGTCTTGATGTTCAGGATCACCTTTTCGCCCATCTCGATGCGCCCTTCGAGCGTGGCCGAGCCCATGTGCGGCAGCAGCACGACGTTCGGCAACTCTCGCAGCCTCGGGTTCACCTCGGTGCCGTGTTCATAGACGTCCAGCCCGGCTCCCGCGATCTCGCCCGCGCGGAGCATGCGGGTCAGGGCGTTTTCGTCGATCACCTCGCCGCGCGAGGTGTTGACGATCACCGCACCCGGTTTCATCAGCTTCAGCCGCCGGGCATTCATCAGATGAAAGGTCGAGGGCGTGTGCGGGCAATTGACAGAAATCACATCCATCCGCGCCACCATCTGATCGAGGCTTTCCCAGTATGTCGCCTCCAGCGGCGCCTCGATTTCGGGGCGCAGGCGGCGGCGGTTGTGGTAGTGGATCTGCATGCCAAACGCCTGCGCGCGCCGCGCCACCGCCTGACCGATGCGCCCCATGCCCAGAATGCCCAGCCGCTTGCCGCCGATCCGTCCGCCCAGATGCGCCATCGGCGACCAGCCCTGCCAGTTGCCCGCCTGCATCTCGGCCAGCCCCTCAGGAATCTTGCGCGTCACCGCCAGCATCAGCGCGATGGCCATGTCGGCGGTATCCTCGGTCACCACGCCGGGCGTGTTCGACACCAGGATCCCGCGCTGGCGGGCAGAGGTCACGTCGATATGGTCGACCCCGGCGCCGTAATTCGCGATCAGTTTCAGCCGGTCGCCGGCCTGCCCCAGCATGCCCGCGTCGATGTGGTCGGTCAGAGTGGGCACCAGGACATCGGCGCGCGCCATCGCCGCCACCAGTTCATCGCGGGTCATCGGCGCATCGTCGTGTCGCAGTTCCGCGTCGAACAATTCCATCAGCCGGGTCTCGACCGGTGCAGGCAGGCGTCGGGTGACGACAACAACCAGGCGCTTGAGCGGCATCGGGGACTCCTTGGGGCTTTCAAATCGGGTCGGTTTTTGGCAAAGTGGCGCAGAGCGAACCGAGGCACAAGCCATCCGACGATCCGACGCGAAATAAAATTGCGCATGACGACGGGGGCAAGGAGAGATCCGCGCAGGCGGACGGGCAGGACAGATGATGCGCGCACTTCTGGTGGCGGCGATTCTGGGCGGGCTGGCGCTGGGCGCTCCGCCTTTGGGTGCGCAGACAGCGGCCATGGCGACTCCGGTCGCAGCGACCTCCCAGGTGGAGCCGACCCTGGGCCCCGAAACCAACCTGCCGCTCCCGCGCTTTGTCTCGCTCAAGACCGCGCGTGGCGAAGCGCGACGCGGCCCGTCTCGATCGCATCGGCTGGACTGGGTCTATACCCAGCGCGGCCTGCCCTTGCGGGTCACTGGCGAGTTCGAGCACTGGCGCCGGGTCGAGGACGTCGAGGGCCAGGGCGGCTGGGTGCATTACGGCCAGCTTTCCGGTGTGCGCACTGTGCTGGTGACGCAAGACATGGAACCGATGCGCGGGCGCCCGCAGGCCAATGCCCCCGAGATCGCCTATCTGGAGGCCGGGGTGGTCGCGCGCATTGTCGAATGCCATCGGGACTGGTGTCGGCTCAATGCCGACGGGCTCCGGGGCTGGGTGAGCAGGACGGCGCTCTGGGGTCTGGCGCCCGACGAGATGCTGGACTAGCCCGCCTGCCCGGCGCTAGGCTGGCGCCATGCAACCCGATGCCATTGCCCGGATGACCCAGGCGGGTCTGAACCTGATCCAGCAGGCGCTGTCGATCTTCGACAGCAACCTGAGGCTGGTCCAGTGCAACCAGCGCTACCAGCAGATGTTCGGCTTGCCCGACAGGCTTGTCACGCCCGGCGCCAGTTTCGAGGACACCATCCGCTTTCTGGTTGAACGTGGCGAGTACGGCGAGCAGCCCGATCCCGAGGGCGCCGTGCGCCTGCGCGTCGAGACCGCCCGTGCCTTTCGCCCGCATTACATGGAGCGCCAGCGCGCCAACAACCGCTGGATCAGCGTCGAGGGTGCCCCGCTGACGCAGGGCGGCTGGGTCACGGTCTATACCGACATCACCGAGATAAAGCTGCAGGAGCAACTTCTGCGTGCGCGTTCCGAAGAGCTTTCGGGCCAACTGGTCGCGCATGCCGAGCGACTGAGCCTGGCCAACCGCGAACTCGCGTCGACAAACGCGGCGCTCGCCGAAACCCAGCGCGAACTGACCGAGATGGAGGCGCGCACCCGGCTGGTCACCGAGATGATGCCGGCCCATATCGCCCACATGGACCGCGATCTGGTCTATACCTATTCCAACCGCCGGCTGTCGGCGCTGATGCCGGGCACACCGCGGGATGTCGTGGGGCTGCCTGCGGCGCGCGTCCTCGGACCAGTAACCTTCGGGCGGATCCTGCCCCATGTGCAGCGCGCGTTGGCGGGTGAGAACGCCTTGTGCGAAATCACCCACGAGGATAGCGGGCGGCGTATCCGGGTGGCGCTGACCCCGGACCCGGGCGGCGGGGTCTACATCCTGTCAACCGACATCACCGAAGAAACCCAGGCCCGCGCCGCTCTGATGCAGACGCGAAAGCGCGAGTTGGCAGCGCAACTGACCTCGGGCCTCGCGCATGATTTCGCCAATCTGCTGACCATCATCATGGGGTTGCAGGGCACCTTGGCGCGCCTGCCGGATCTTCCGCCGGGCGCCGCCGAGGCGGTTCGCGCGACACTGGCGGCAGCGCGCCGGGGCGGGGCATTGCTGCAACGCATCGGTGAGATTTCCGGCGCCCGGGTGCTGCGCCCCGAACCGGTCGATCTGGAAACGCTGCTGGACGATCTCAGGATGATGGCTTCGCCGTCCCTGCCCGAGGCCACGCGGCTGGCGATCAGGCTCGAACCCGGTCTGGGGTCGGTGATGCTGGATGCGGGCGCCTTGCAGGACGCGCTGTTGAACCTGATCCTGA
>CALEZJ010000162.1 GCA_937927885.1 uncultured Paracoccaceae bacterium
ATCCCTAGAAGCCCGCTCATCGCGCTTCCCCGCGTGCCAGCCTCGCATCGGCGTGGCGGCGCTTTTCGGCCCGATGCAGCACCCAGCCCGCCAGTGCTACCCCGATGCCCACCGTGACCACGATCAACGTCGCGAGTGCGTTGACATCCGGGGTGACCCCAAGCTTGACCTTTGACCAGATCAGCAAAGGAAGCGTTGTGCCACCCGGCCCGGTGGTAAACGAGGTGATGACCACGTCATCGAGCGAGATAGTGAAGGCCAGCAGCCAACCCGACAGGATCGCCGGGCGGATCACCGGCAAGGTCACGTCCCACAGAACTTGCCACGGGCCCAGATCCATCGCCGCCTCTTCGATCGCGCGGTCGGCGGAACCGAGACGCGATTGCACCACTGTGGTTACGAAAACCATGGAAAAGGTGATATGTGCCAGCGTCACTGTGGCAAAGCCGCGCTGCGTTGGCCAACCTAGCCATTGCGCCATCAGGATGAACAGCATCAGGGTGGCGATGCCGGTGATGACCTCGGGCATTACCAGGGGCGCCGTGACCATGCCGGACAGCAGCGTGCGCCCCCGGAACCGACGAAAACGGGCCAGCGCGATCCCGGCCATGGTGCCAAGGATCGTGGCGCCGGTGGCCGAGACGAAGGCGATCTTCAGTGACAGGACCAGTGCGTCCCAGACCTGTCGATTGGACCAAAGCGCGACATACCAGCGCGTTGAGAACCCGCTCCAGACTGTGGCCAGTCGCGAGCCATTGAAACTGTAGATGATCATCGACAGGATCGGGATATAGAAGAAGGCAAATCCAAAGCAGAGCATCGTGATCAGGAATACCGGGCGCCGCCTCATCTGGGGGCCTCGTCCGCGCTGCCTTCTGCCCTGGTGCTAAATCGCGCATAGAGCATCGTCGGACCCACCATCAGCAGCAACAAGACCACCGCTACCGATGACGCCATCGGCCAGTCGCGCGCCAGACTGAATTCGTCAGAGATGACCCTGCCGATCATGGGAACGCTGGAATCACCGACCAGCGTGGGTATGACCAGTTCCCCGGCTGCCGGTATGAACACCAGTAGCCCGCCAGCAATGATTCCCGGCACGGACTGAGGCAGTGTCACATCCAGAAACACCCGGAAGGGGCGGCTGCCGAGATCCATCGCAGCCTCGTCCAGGGATTTGTCCAGTCGCTCGAGGTTGGCGTAAAGCGGCAGGATCATGAAAGGCAGATAGGTATAGACCATCACCAGCACGACGGCGAAATTGGTATACATCATCGGGACATGACTGATCGCCCAGGACTGGGGCACGATCAGGTTGTGCAGGTCGGTCAACAGGCCGTTGAACCAGGAGTTGCGACCCATCAACCCCATCCAGGCGTAGACGCGCAAAAGGAAACTGGTCCAGAACGGCAGGATTACCAGCATCAACAGGATGCCCCGCCAGCCGGGCCCGACCCGCGTCAGCCCCAGCGCCATCGGATAACCGATCAACAGGCACAACAGCATTGCCGTGCCGGCATTGGCCAAAGAAGTCAGAAAACTGCGCAGATAGATCGGGTCGGAAAAAAGCCGTGCATAGCCTGTGAGATTGATCACCGGGTATTCCCCGCCAAAGCCAAACGGTGGCGCGGTAGGGGTGCGGCTGGCAAAGCTCATAGCCAAGACGATCAAGAAGGGCAGCAGGAACCACACCAAGAGCCAGATCATTGGCAGGCCCAGGATAAGGTCGCGCCAGCCGCGACGATGAAACCAGCCTGCCAGACGCGCCCGCATCTCTAGTCTCTCAGCAGGATTGCCGAGCCGGGATCGAAGCCGATCCAGACGGCATCGTCCCAGTCGGGCGCGGTGGCGCCCCTGCGGGCGTTGACAGCATGCACCGCGATCAGAGCACCCGAGGGAAGAGTGATACGGTAGAGGCTGTCCTTGCCGAAATAGGCCAGATCCCGCACCACCCCCTGTACCGCGTTCCCGGAGGTAGGGCGATCTCGCGTCAGAAACAGCTTTTCGGGGCGCAGGGCCAGTGTCAGGGTCTCGCCCGGGACAGAATCCCCGGCGACCTGAACATCGACGGTGAAATCAAGAAACCCGGCGACAAGCCGCGAGGACGGGTTCTCATAGACCTCGCTCGCGCGTCCGACCTGGAGCACCCGCCCCTTGTCCATGACCGCGATGCGGTCGGCCAGGGTCATGGCCTCGTCCTGATCGTGGGTGACGACGATGAAATTGACTCCAGTGCGGGCCTGAATCGCCATCAGCTCGAACTGAGTCGCTTCGCGCAACTTCTTGTCCAGAGCTGCAAGCGGTTCATCCAGCAACAGCACCTTTGGCTGACGGGCGAGGGCGCGTGCCAGTGCCACCCTTTGGCGCTGGCCACCCGAAAGCTGGTGTGGCCTGCGGTCTTCGAAACCGGTCATCTGCACCAGATCCAACATCTCGGCGACCCGAGCAGCGTGCGCGGCCTTGCTCATGTGCTCATGCTTCAATCCATATCCGACGTTCTTTGCAACGCTCATGTGCGGAAACAGCGCGTACGACTGGAACATCATGTGCACCGGGCGTTCCCAGGGGGGAACACCCGTCATGTCCTGTCCGTCGATAAGGATGCGGCCCGCACTTGGGATCTCGAACCCGGCCAGCATCCGCAAGAGCGTGGTCTTGCCGCATCCCGAGGCGCCGAGCAGCGCGAAACACTCACCCCGCGCGATATCGAGTGTCACCTCACGCACAGCCGGGAAGCTTCCGAAAAACTTCGAGACACCTTCGATGCGGATGAAACCGGCCTCTCCCGTGGTGGAAGCAGTTTCGGACCCGGCCAGCGCCTGCATGGGATCAACCCGCCCGGATCCGGGTCCAGATGCGTGTCAGTTCGCGTTCCTGTTCGGGCATCTGCGGGGCGGGCGTGTAGAGGCGCGACAAAGTCTCGGCATCCGGATAGACGGCCGGATCTCTGGCGATGTAGTCATCTACAAAGGGCAAGGCTGCCGCATTGGCATTGGCGTAGCCGGTGTAGTTG
>CALEZJ010000163.1 GCA_937927885.1 uncultured Paracoccaceae bacterium
GCCAGTTCCAGCCCGGCGCCGTCGCGCCGCGCGGAAAGCTGCCCCGCATCGGCCAGTCCGACATGCGGGTCCTCGGGTGCCTCGCGTGCCATGGCCACCGCGCGTTCGGCCATCATCGCCAGCGTGGCCGGGCTGGCATCCGAGGACGACACACAGGCCTGCCGCCGCCCGATCAGCACGCGCAGGCCCAGATCCAGCCCCTCGGCACGCTCGGCGTGTTCCAGCCGCCCGCCCCGCACGTCGATCGACAGCGACGTGCCCTGAATGACCAGCGCGTCGGCGGCCTCGGCGCCGGCCTTGCGCGCGGCGTCGAGAAGGGCTTGGGCGAGGTCTGCGGTCATCATTCGGCCTGTGCGCTGGGGAACGCGACAGGATTAGCGCCCCGGCGCGGCAAAGGGAACCCGTCGCGACATGGCCCTAGCCGGGGATGAAATCGCACTCGCACTCGCCCGAGGCATCCGGCCCGATGCAGGTGATCGGAACCCGCGCAGGCGAGGGCACGCCCTCGACCTGAATCTCGATCTCGGAGGGGCAATACTGGCCGCGGTTCTCTTCCCAGCATTCGAAATGCCCGTAGCGCACCGAACAGACGGTGATCCGCCGGTCCGTGGCGCGGACCTTGAAATACGGGATATAGCGGTCAATCAGGCGCGCCAGATCCCCGCGCTGGGTCAGGGCAAGGCGGACCTGCCCCTGCTGTTCGGCGGAGAGGCGCGCGATGCGCCGCCATTCCGCCTGCGCGGCAATCGGCGTCAAGAACAGGATCACGGCAGCAAGCGCCGCGCAGACGCGGCTGAAAGGTCCGGGCATGGCAAGTCCTTTCGTCAAATGCCCGAAAGGCTACGCCCTGCCCTGCCCTTGCGTCAACGACCCGGCTGCCCTGTCACCGACCTGTGGTGATCGTGGCCGGGTCGGCATCGTCATAGAGCCGCGCGACCAGACCGGCGCGTCGGGCCAGCAGCTTGCGGAAATTCAGGTTGCCCTTGGCGGTCAACTCGCCTTCCGCCATCGAGGGGGGTTCGGCCAGCACCAGCGCGCGGCGGATGGCGTGGGCGGACCCCTCGTCCGGGCCCGGTTTCAGCCGCGCGGCGATCTCGGCCGCCTGCGCCACGATCAGCGCGCCGCCGTCGGCGCGCGCGCCCTCGGCCAGCCCCGGCGCGGGCACGATCAGCACGCCCACCTCGCTGCGCTCGGCCCCGGTCAGGATGACATCGGCGGCGAGGCCCTTCAGCTTGCCCAGCACCTCGAGCCTGAGACCCGCCGCGCGCACCCAGGTGCCCGAGGCCAGCTTGAATTCCTCGGCGATGCGGCCGTCAAAGCGCATCCCCTTTGACACATCCGCCGGATCGACCATCCGCATCGCATCGCCGGTGATGAAATAGCCTTCATCGTCAAAGGCTTCGGCGGTTTTCTCGGGGTCGTGCAGATAGCCCGGCGTCACCGTGTCGCCCGCCACGCGCACGTCAAAGCGGTTTTCGTCATCCACCGGCACCAGCTTGATGCGGACCCCCGGCAAGGGCACGCCGATGATGCCCGACTGATGGGTGAATTCGTGCTGGATCAGCGCGGCGGGGGCGGTTTCGGTCAGGCCCCAGGAGGAATTGAACAGCGGCATGTCGCCACGAACCTCGCGCGCCATGGATTCCAGATCGGCCCAGACATCCTGCGGCAGCGAGGCGCCGGCGTAGAACAGCATGTCGAGGTTCTGGAAATACTGCCGACGCAGCCCGGCATCGCCGCGCATCGCGTCGCGCAGCATGGCGAAACCCATCGGCACGTTGAAGGCGATCGTGGGCGAGACCTGCGCCAGATTCTCCAGCGTGTGATGCGCCAGCGCGGGCGTGGGTTTGCCGTTGTCGACATACAGCGTGCCGCCATTGGCCAGCACCAGATTGAAATTGTGCGAGCCGCCAAAGACATGGTTCCAGGGCAGCCAATCCAAAAGCACCGGCGGGCGGGTGGTCACGAAGGGCAGGCAGACCTGCAACTGCGCCTGATTGGTGCACATCATGCGCTGGGTGGTCAGCACGCCCTTCGGGTGCGAGGTGGAGCCCGAAGTTAAAAGATACTTGGCCACGGCATCGGGGCCCCCCGCGTCATGCAGCGCCGAAACATCGCCCGAGGCGCCCAGCATCGCGGCAAGGCCGGGGGTCGTCACCTTTTCGACCCCGTCAAAGCAACCCAAGGCCAGTGCCGCGCCATACCGCGTGCCGTCATCGGCAAAGACCATGCGCGGGCGGATCATCTGCGCGATGCGTTCCAGCACCGGATGCGCGCCGGGGATCAGCGCGTATTGTTCGGCCACCGGCACCGTGGGCACGCCGATGTAATGCGCCGCCAGCGACAGAAGCGCATGATCGACGCCATTGCCGCTGACGATCAGGATCGGGGTTTCAGGCCCCATCCCGCGCCCCGCCAGCGCCGCGGCGAGCGCCTTGACCATGCCCAAAGCCTCGGCATAGCGCACCTCGCGCCAGCCCGCGCCCGAGCGTTCGGCCAGAAACACACGGTCGGGCGCCGCCGCTGCCCAATGGTCCAGCCAATCCGTGCTGCGCCGCGCGACCGGGCCCAGATCCCAGCCCGAGGTCAACAGAATCGAGCCATCCGCGCGATCCTGGCGCAGCGCCCTATGCGCGCGATACTTGCCCTGCGTCATCTCCCGCCCTCCCGTTGCGTTCGATCCTGTGCAGGGCGTCTTGCAGCGCCTGGCGTTCGGCCTGCGTCAATCCCTGCGCCATCCGCGCATCATGCGCGCGCACCGCGGCCACCGCGCGATCACACAGCCGCCGCCCCTTCAGCGTCACTTTCAGTTCGAACGCCCGCCGGTCGTCGCGGGCGCGGGTGCGGGTGACCAGATCGGCGCCTTCCAGTTCATCAAGGATCAGCACCAGATTGGGCCGCTCGATCAGCAGGACTTCCGCCAGATGCGACGGGCGCAGGCCCGGGTTGTCGCGGATCACCGCCAGCGCCGAAAATGTGAGCATGCGCAGACCGAACGGCGCCAGCGTCGCGTTCACATCGGCCTGGATCGCCGCAAAGGCGCGCTTCATGCCGTAGCCCAGAAAGGCGCGCAGGATGGTGTCCGGCGCGCCCGGGGTGGCCTCGCTCACCGGGGGGGCAGACGGACGGCGCCGTCCAGCCGGATCGTGGTGCCGTTGAGGTAAGCGTTCTCGATGATCTGCGCCACCATCAGACCGTATTCCGCCGCCGCCCCCAGCCGGGCCGGAAAGGGGATGTTGGCGATGATCTTGGCGCTGGTTTCGGGCGGCAGGCTTTCCATCATCGGGGTTTCGAACAGGCCCGGCGCAATCGCCATCACCCGCACGCCGCTTTGCGCCAGTTCGCGCGCGGCGGGCAGGCACATGCTGGCAATGCCGCCCTTGGACGCCGAATAGGCGGCCTGCCCGACCTGCCCGTCCTGCCAGGCCGCCGAGGCGGTGTTGATGACGACGCCCCGTTCGCCGCCCTCCAGCGGGTCCTGCGCCTGCATGCCGCGCACGGCGTGGGACATGACGATATAGCTGCCGATCAGGTTGACGCGGATCACCCGTTCAAAGAGATCGATGCTCAGCTTGCCCTCGCGGCCGACGATGCGGGCGGCCAGCCCGATCCCGGCGCAGTTCACCGCGATGCGGGGCATCCCGCCCAGACCCTTCGCGATGGCGGCAAAGGCGCTTTCGACCGCATCGGCGTTGCCGACATCGGCCTGCACCGCCAGCCCGCCGATTTCAGCGGCGACCGCCTCGGCGCGGGCCAGGTCATAGTCCAGCACCGCGACACGGGCCCCGCGACCGGAAAGATGGCGCGCCGTCGCCGCCCCCAGCCCGCTGCCGCCACCGGTCACCACGGCAATCTGCCCGTCGATCTGCATGATGCACCCCTCCCAAGGTTATGTCGGATATCGATTACAAGACATAATCAATTCCTGTCAAGCGGTGAGCGCGTGGAGGCTTCGGGGGGCCAGCCCCCCGCACCCCCCGGAGTATTTCAGGCAAGAGGAAAGGGATCAGAGGCGCGGATCGACGACCACGCGGCCCTGCACCTGTCCTTTGAGGATGGCGGCGCCCAGCGCGGGCAGTTCGGCCAGCGCGGCGGTGCGGATCATCGCGTCGAGCCGGTCCAGCGGCAGATCCTGCGCGAGGCGGTTCCAGGCCCTGACCCGGTCGCCGTAGGGGCGCATGACCGAATCGATCCCCAAGAGGTTCACGCCGCGCAAGAGGAATGGCACCACGCTGGCCGGAAGCGCGGTTCCGCCCGCCAGCCCGACCGCGGCCACCGAGGCGCCATAGCGCATCTGCCCCAGAATCCGCGCCAGCATGGAGCCGCCGACGCTGTCGACGCAGCCCGCCCAGGTTTCAGCCTCGAGCGGGCGCTTGACGGTCTCGGCGAGATCGGCGCGCGGAACGATCCGGGATGCACCCAGCGCGGTCAGATACGCGCCGGTTTCCGGCCGCCCCGTCACCGCCGCGACGCGGTAGCCCAGGTTGGCCAGCACCGCCACCGCGACCGAGCCCACCCCGCCCGCCGCACCGGTGACGAGGACCTCGCCGCGTTCGGGGCTGAGGCCGTGGTGTTCCAGCGCGATGACCGCCAGCATCGCCGTCAGCCCCGCCGTGCCGATGGCCATGGCCTGCCGCGTCGTCAGCCCCGGCGGCAGCGGCACCAGCCAGTCGGCGCGCAGCCGGGCGCGGGTGGCATAGCCGCCCCAATGCACCTCGCCCACCCGCCAGCCGGTCAGGATCACCCGGTCGCCGGGGGCATAGCGCGGATCGTCCGAGTGTTCGACCACGCCCGCAAGGTCGATCCCCGGCACATGCGGCCAGGTTCGCACCAGCCCGCCGCCCGTGGTCAGGCAGAGCCCGTCCTTGTAGTTCAGGGTCGAGTATTCCACCGCCACGGTGACGTCACCTTCGGGCAGCCGGTCATCGGGCAAGTCCTGCACCGTCGCCCGGGTTGCGCCGGTTTCATCCTTTTCCACCACGAGGGCTTTGAACATCGGGGCCTCCTGCCGTTGTCCCCTCAGCTAACGCGCGATCCGTTCCGGCGGCAATGCAAAAAGGCGGCCCCCGGAACCGGGGACCGCCTGTCGAAGAGTCGCAGAATGCTTATTCCGCAGGGACAGCCTGCACCGTGCGGGGGGCGCCAAAGTGGCGGCGGTTCAGCAGGAAGACCAGCGCGATCATCGCCGCCTGCGAGGCCAGCGCCACCGCGATCAGCGCCCAGTAGCCCGCGCTGAACTTGGTCAGCATGCCCGCATCCACCAGACCCTTGTGGATGAAGAACTGCATCAGCACGGTGAAACCGACACCCGGGCAGACCAGCGCATAGCTCATGACCGAGGTTTCGCGGCCGGTGATGTAGCGCTGGACATAGTTGTGACGCTTCAGGATCAGGAAGCCGAAGAGGCCGAACAGGACCTGGATCGACACCAGTTTGGCAAGCAGGGCAAAGGTTTCGATGGCGTCGGTATGGGCACCGAAGCTTTCGCCCATGCCGTGGTTCTGGCGCAGCATCGTGATGCCCAGAATGGTCATCAGCGGGATCAGGATCATCAGCGTCGGCGCCGATTCGGCGTTGGTGCCGTGATCGAGCATCGAACGGATGCCGAGGATCAGCGCAATCCCGGCGATCAGGGCGGCGGTGATGAAGAAGAAGGTCGACAGCACCAGCGCAAAGCCCACGACGGTGGTGTTCGTGCTCAGCGCCGCCGGGGCCGCCAGACCGACACCGATCATCGAAAAGGCAAAGGCGGGCAGGATCTGGCCAAAGCTGTTGTTGGCGGCAAAGTTGAAGCCCCCTTCGACCTTGATGCGGGCGATGAAGTCGCCGTAGGTGCGAAACGCCAGCCAACCGATGCCGAGGAAGGCCACCATCGCGAGCGGGAACAGGTATTCGATCACGCTCCAGAGCCCGGGCACAAAGACCAGACCGGCGATGAAGAGACCGTTCACGCTCATCCCCAGGGCCAGCGGCAGCGCCATCAACTGGCTTTGCGCGTTGGTTTTCATGAATTTCGCATGGGCTTCGGTGCCCTTCCACGCCGAGAGGCGGCCAAGGTTCCAGATCAGCGATTTCAGGTTCAGCGCGACGAAAAAGGCGATCCCGGCCATGGCCAGCAGGATCATCCCCTGTTTCAGCACGTCACCGCCCTGAAAGGCCGACAGGATGTCTTCGAAGACCGGCACGGTACGCCCCGGGTGCGGGACCCAGAACATCAGCCACATGAAGAAGGTGACCGACAGGCCACCCGCACCGAGGGAGGCGAGGAAGTACATAGGCGAGTAGGTATCGGCGGGGCGGTTGGGGGTCATGTTGGCTCCACATATTCAAATTGTGGAATGCATGTAGCATTCAAAATATGGAATGTGAAGGGCCAGATTGTCGCAGTCAGAGGACGCGAAATCAGACGGGGCGGGAAAAATTGACCGTGGTCGGGCGCGTGTAACCGGGATGGGCCGTCCGTCCGGTCTCGACAAAGCCAAGTCTTTGAAACGTCGCGTGATTGGCGGTCAGTTCCACCCGGGTCTGCAAGGTCACCGTCGGACGTCCCAGCGCCCGCGCCCGTGTCACCGCGTGGTCGATCATCACCCGCGCCAGCCCGCTGCCGCGCCACGCATCGGCGACGGCCAGCTTGCCCAGATACAGCGTCTCGCCCTTGTCGGTCAGGATCATGCAGGCCAGAATCCCCTCGACAGGGCAATCGACCACCCAGAGTTCCGCGCGCCCGGCCTCGGTCGCGAGCCCATCGGGCGTCAGGCGGTTCATCGACGAGGGCGGATCGATCACCCCCGCCATGAAGGCAAAGGCGCGGGTCAGCAGGGCGTGCACGGGGGCCATGTCGCCGTCCGGGGTCATGCGGTGCAAGGCGGGGGTGGGGCGTTCGAAAAACACCGATGAGGGCGCATCCGGGTAATCCCCGAAGGCGCCGCAGCGCCGGAACCCGTGGCGCGCATAGACCCGCATCGCGGCATGGTTCAGCGGCCCGGTTTCCAGCCGGATCAGGGGCAGGCCCAGCACAAGGCATTCGACCATCAGGCGCCGCAACAGCGCATCGGCAACCCCCTGCCCGCGCGATTCGGGGGCGGCGAACATCGATTTCACCTCGCCGTAGCCGTCGCGCCGGGCCAGCGCCGCCGTGCCGACCACGCGCCCATCGGCCCGCGCGGCAAAGAACCGGATGTCGGGGGCGCACAGGTCTTCGACCGACAGCACAAAGTTTTCCTCGGGTCGATAAAGGGATGCGGAATAGGCGTGGCTGGCCTCCAGCAGCGCGCGGGCCTCGGGGTGGAGGGGGGATTCGGGGGCGACGGAAACCGGCATGACACACCTCTTTGCCGCCGAGGCTGGACCCCGCGCTGATGGGGGTCAAGACGCAATATGTTGTGGATAATGCGCGAAGTCCTGCCACATGCGGCCCGGGTTCCTTGACTCTGCGGCCCCGGCGCGGAACAGTCGTCTGTCACAGCGGAGCCCCCCTTGCATTTCACCCGACTGCGCCTCAACGGTTTCAAGAGCTTCGTGGACCCCACCGAACTGGTGATCCGCGAGGGGCTGACCGGCGTTGTCGGCCCCAATGGCTGCGGCAAGTCCAACCTGCTGGAGGCCCTGCGCTGGGTGATGGGCGAAAACCGCCCCACCGCGATGCGCGGTTCGGGGATGGAGGACGTGGTCTTTGCCGGCACCCGCACGCGCGGCGCGCGCGCCTTTGCCGAAGTGGCGCTGACGGTCGACAACACCGACCGCCTGGCCCCGGCGGGGTTCAACGAGGCCGATACGTTGGAGGTCTCGCGCAGGCTGACGCGCGACGCGGGCTCGTCCTACAAGGTCAACGGGCGCGAGGTGCGGGCGCGCGACGTGCAGATGCTGTTCGCCGATGCCTCGACCGGCGCGCATTCCCCGGCGCTGGTGCGGCAGGGGCAGATTTCCGAACTGATCAACGCCAAACCCAAGGCCCGGCGCCGGGTGCTGGAGGAAGCGGCGGGGATTTCCGGCCTGTACCAGCGGCGGCACGAGGCGGAACTGCGGCTGAACGCGACCGAGGCCAATCTGGCGCGGGTTGGCGATACTGTGGACCAGCTGGCGCAGCAGATGGCGGTACTGGCGCGGCAGGCGCGGCAGGCGGCACGCTACCGCGAGATCGGCACCGACCTGCGCCGGGCCGAAGGGATGATCCTGTTCCGCCGCTGGCGCGAAGCGGCCGACATCCGCGCCGCGCTGCAATCGGCCTTGGCCGAGGCCGTGACCGCCGCCGCCAGTGCCGAACGGACCGCGCGCGAGGCCCGCGCCCAGCGCGAATCGCGCGAGGATGCCCTGCCCCCCCTGCGCGAGGCCGAGGCCATCGCCGGCGCGATCCTGCAACGCCTGCTGGTGCAGCGCGATTCCCTGGTGGATCAGGAAACCCGCGCGCGCGAAGCGGTGCAGGCGCTGATGGCCCGTATCGAGCAACTGAGGCAGGATGCTCACCGCGAGACCGCTCTGGCCGCCGATGCCGACGACACGATCGAGCGTCTTCGCTGGGAGGACGAGGCCCTGGCCCGCGCCGCCGAAGGCCATGACGAACGCCTCGCCGAGGCGACCGAGGCCGCGCGCGAGGCGGCCGAGGTGCTGGCCGATGTCGAGGCCCATCTGACCGAGGCGACCGAAGACGCCGCGCGCCTCGCCGCGCGCCATCAGGCCCTGACCCGCCAACTGGCCGAGGCGCGCGCCGAGACCGAGCGCGCCCGCGCCGCGTATGCCCGCGCCGAGGCAGAGGCCGACGAGGCCGCCGCGACCCTGGACGAGGCGCTGGCGGCGCAGGACTCTGCGAACGAGGCGCGCGACGCGGCGCAGGCGCTGATGGAAAGCGCCGAGGAGACGCTTCTGGACACCGAATCCGCCCGCGCCGAGGCTCAGGGCCACGAGGTGACTGCCCGCGCGCTGCGCGCCGAGGCCGAAGGCGTGGTCAGCGCGCTGGGCGCCGAACTGGCGGCGCTGGACCGCCTGATGGCACGCGAGTCGGACAGCGGGCGGGGGCTGATCGACCGGATTCAGGTCACGCCCGGTTTTGAACCGGCGCTGGGTGCGGCGCTGGGCGAGGATCTGCGCGCCGGAGCGGCGGCGACGGGTTCGGGCTGGCGCGCGCTGCCCTGCTATGGGGTGCCCGCCCCGTTGCCGCCCGGCGTGACCCCGCTGGCCAGCCATGTCACCGCGCCACCCGAACTGGCCCGCCGCCTGTCGCAGATCGGCCTAGCCGACCCGGAGCAGGCCGAATCCCTGCATGCCGCCCTTGCACCCGGACAGCGGCTGGTCACCCGGCAGGGGGACCTCTGGCGCTGGGACGGGCTGATGCAGCGCGCCGCCGACGCCCCCAGCGCCGCCGCCCTGCGCCTGACCCAGCGCAACCGGCTGACGGCGCTGCACGCCGAGGTGTCCGCCGCCGAAGCCCGCGCAGAGGAGGCCCGCCAGAGCCACGAGGCCCGCCAGCAGCGCCTCGCCCGGCTGACCGAGGCCGACCGCCTTGCGCGCGACGCCCGCCGCGCCGCCGAACAGCGTCTGACCGAGGCGACCCGCGCCCTGACCCGCGCCGAATCCGCCGCCAGCCTGGCCAGCGCCCGCCGCGACAGCGCCAGACAGGCCCTGATGCGCCTGCGCTCGGACGCCGATTCCGGCGAGGCGCGCAGGCGCGAGGCCGAAACCGCGCTCGCGGCGCTCGACGGGCTGGACAGCGCCCGCGCCAGCGTCGAACAGATCCGCACCCGGGTCGAGGCCGCGCGCATGGCGATGCTGGCCCGCCGCGCCGCGCAGGATGAAATCCGCCGCGATGGCACCGCGCGCCGGACCCGCGCGCAGGAAATCGCCCGCGACATCCAGACCTGGACCACCCGCCAGAGCAACGCCGCCCAGCGCATCACCGATCTGGAACGCCGCGCGGAAGAAGCCCTTGAAACCCTGGCCGAGGCACAGGCGGCGCCCGAGGACATCGCCACCCGGCGCGCGGAACTGCTGGCGGCGATCAAGGCCGCCGAGGTCCGGCGCACCGAGGCGACCGAGGCGCTTGTGGCCGCCGAAGCCGCCCTGCGCGCCGCGCAGGACGGCGAACGCAGCGCCGAACGCGCCGCGGGCGAAGCGCGCGAATCGCGGGTGCGTGCCGAGGCCCGGGTCGAGGCCGCCGCCGAGGCCGTGACCCTCGCCGCCCACCGCATCGCCGAGGAACAGGACGCAACACCGCAGGGCCTGCTGAACAGCCTGGGCATTCCCGCGGACTCGATCCCCGATTCGACCCATCTCGAAACCGAAATCGCCCGCCTGCGCCGCGCGCGCGACGCCCTGGGCGCGGTCAACCTGCGCGCCG
>CALEZJ010000164.1 GCA_937927885.1 uncultured Paracoccaceae bacterium
CGAGGGGACGGTGGTCCATCGCCAGCCGAGCTCGGCTCCGGCGCTGTCGATGTGGCGCTCGTCGGCCGGGCGCTGGCGGCGGTGATAGTCCTCGATGCGGTCGCGGGCGAAGGCCAGGGCGTCCAGTGTCTCCCTGTCGGCGCCGGCAACTGCGGCGTCGATCTCCGCGGCCGTGACGCGCGCGCCCATCGTGGCGATGTCGAGGCCGTCGAACTTGCGGGTGAGCTCGGCAACCGCGGCGTCCCCCTTGAGACGCACCTCGGCGAGGATCGCACGTACCGCCGTGTCGACGTCGGTCGAGGCTTCCCGCTTCTCGGCGAGCAATAGCTCGAAGCGGCGCTCGAAGTCCGGCGCGTCTGCGGAGAGGCGTTTCGGCATGATCCCTCGATCCTCCGATCGCGACCCGCGGCGCGGGCCTCGGTTGTCAGGTCTTGGCCGGCTCATCGCCGGGCGTCCCGTCCGCATGCTCCGGCCGCCGCACCGTCTCCCAGGCGGAGCCGAGATCGCGCAGCTCCCCCTCGATGCATTCGACGTGCAGGCGAATGGCGCCACCGCCGGCAAGGTGCAGCGTCACGTAACCTTCCGGCGGCTCGGTCGCAGGCTCGAACTCGATCGCGAGCAGGCTCATGACCGCGCGCTTCGCCTTGAGATCGACGCCCAGCACCTTGCCGACCGCCTTGCCCGATTTCTCGCCAAGCGCATTCACCCGCGCGACCGCAACCTGACACCAGCCGCCGGGCGCGCAGCCCAGATCGACGACCCGCGCGCCGGGCAGCAGAAAGCGATACTTGTCATCCAGTTCCAGGATCTTGTAGGCGGCGCGGCCGCGAAAACCCTCGCGCCTGGCCCGCACCACATAGGGATCGTTCAACTGCCGTTCCAGCCACAGCTTGCTGGACAGCTTGCGCCCCTTGGCGGTCTTGACCCGCACCCGCAGGTCGCGCTGCCCGCGCCCGCTGGTCTTGCCCGCGCGGCTGCCGGCGCCCCCGGTCTTCTTCTCGCTCATCTCACGCCACTCCGTTCACGCCGTCCGGCGTCAGCACCCCATCGCGCACCATCTGGGAATAAAGCAACCCCTCGCGCAGGCCGCGATCGGCGACCGACAGCCGGGGCGTCGGCCAGACCCGCATCAGTGTTTGCAGGATCGCCACGCCCGACATGATCAGCGCATGGCGTTCGCGCCCGATGCGGGGATCGGCGCGGCGCCCCTCGGGGCCCAGTTGCAGATAGGAATGGATCACCCGGTCGATCTGTTCGCTGGTCATTTCCAGCCCGTCCACCTTGGTCCGGTCATAGCGACGCAGGCCCAGAAAGCTGGCCGCGACCGTGGTGACCGTCCCCGAGGTGCCGATGATCTGGAACCCCTCGTCGGGCGAGCCGTCGGCATAGGGCGCGAAATCGGCCAGCATCTCCTCGAAATACCAGCTCATCAGGGCAAAGCGGCCCTGATCATCCTCGACATCGGCGAACTGGTCGCGCAGCGTCGCCACACCAAGGGGAACGCTGATCCAGTCCACCACCCGCGCGCCGCCGGGCAAGGGATTGGAAAAACCGTCGGCCTCAAGGTCGATCCAGACCAGTTCGGTCGAGCCGCCGCCGATATCGACCACCATCAGCGTTTCCGTCTTGTGGCTGACCAGCGGCGCGCAGGAAATCACGGCCAGCCGCGCCTCTTCCTCGGCGCCGATGACCTCGACCGGCAAGCCGGTTTCGCGCCGGATGGTGCGCAGGAAATCGCGGCTGTTGCGGGCGCGCCGGCATGCCTCGGTCGCGACCAGGCGCATGTTGCCGACGCCGTGCTGTTCCAGCTTGCGCCGGCAGACCTGAAGCGCATGGACGGTGCGCGCCATCGAACTGCGGGACAGTCTTCCCGAAGCCTCTAGCCCCAGCCCCAGTTGCACGGGCTTGGAGAAACTGTCCACGACCTGAAACTGGTTGCCCTGCGGACGGGCAATCAGCATCCGGCACGAGTTGGTGCCGAGATCGAGGCCAGCATAAAGCTCCCCCTCCTCGGGTTGGCGGGCGGCGGACGGCTCTACCGCTGGTTTCGGG
>CALEZJ010000165.1 GCA_937927885.1 uncultured Paracoccaceae bacterium
ACATCCTCGACGAACGCGCCTTCGTGAACGGCATCGTCGGGCTGATGGCCACGGGGGGCTCGACCAACCTGATCCTGCACCTGCCCGCGATGGCCCGCGCCGCCGGGATCCTGCTTCTGCCCGAGGATTTCGACGCCGTGGCGCAGGTCGTGCCGCTCTTGTGCAAGGTCTACCCCAATGGCCTGGCCGATGTGAACCATTTCCACGCCGCCGGCGGAATGGGCTGGCTGGTGGGCGAATTGCTGGCCGCGGGGCTGGTGCATGACGATGTGGAAACCGTCGCCGGCACGGGCCTGCACCACTATGCGCGCGAACCGCGGCTGATCGATGGCGAACTGACCTGGACCGATGCGCCCCGCACGGCCCTGAACGACCGCATCCTGCGCCCCGTGGCGGACCCGTTCCAGCCCACCGGCGGGCTCAGGCAATTGACCGGCAACCTCGGCACCGGGGTCATCAAGACCTCGGCCGTCGCACCCGAGCGCCATGTCCTTCAGGCCCCGGCCCGCGTCTTTGCCAGCCAGGAGGCGGTCAAGGCCGCCTTCAAGGCGGGCGAATTCACCGCCGACACCGTGGTCGTGGTGCGCTTTCAGGGCCCGCGGGCGAACGGGATGCCGGAACTGCACTCGCTGACCCCGATGCTGGCCGTGTTGCAGGATCGCGGGCTCAAGGTGGCGCTGGTCACCGACGGGCGCATGTCGGGCGCCTCGGGCAAGGTGCCCGCCGCCATCCACGTCGCCCCCGAGGCCGCCTCGGGCGGCCCGCTGGCGCGGCTGCGCGACGGCGACCTCGTGCGGCTCGATGCGACGACCGGTCGGCTCGACGTGCTGGCCGAGGACTTCGCCACCCGCCCCGCCCTCGTGGCCGACCTCGACGCCAACAACTGGGGCACCGGACGCGAGCTCTTTGCCGGTCTGCGCCGGGGCGCGGGCGACGCGACCACCGGCGCCTCGATCCTGTTCTGATCGCTCCCCCCCTTTTTGTCCCCAAAACATCCCGTGGTCCGGGGCAGCGCCCCGGGGCCAACCACCCGCGCGATGCGAACCCGAGGAGGGTCTTGCGAGCCCTCCACCGGGAAATTGTCCCGTGAAACGAGCCCTTGGCCGAGGCCCTCGCCCCGGCCACGCCCTGCGGGTGCCCCCTGACGCCGAGCGCCCCAAAGGCATTCGGCCCGCGCCCGCCAGCTCGTCACGCCTAAGGCGTGTCTCCGGCACGACGAGCAGGCGCCGCCGACCTCTGTCGCGCTTGGGGAAACGTTCTTGCGTCGCCGGGATCGCCACGCGCGGGGAAACGCATGCGTTTCCTCCTCCGCCCGACTGCAACGCGCCCTTGGCCGAGGCTATTGCCGAGGTCATGCCCAACGGGTGCCCCTCCCGGCCAGTGGCCCAAAGCCACCGGTCGGCGCCCGCCCTCCGGGCGGCGGGCGCATTCGCACCCGCCAGGAGTGATGAGGGATCAGAAACGTGCCAGTGGCACGTTTCCCCGAAGAACGCCGCGCCCGTGGCGCGGCTGGGGGCGTCGGCCTCTGTCGGACATGCGGATAGGGTCCAGCGGGGATGTGGCCTCGACGGGCGGGGAAACGCGATGCGTTTCCTGTCCCGCCCGAATGCGGCGGGTCCTCGCCCCGGCCACGCCCTGCGGGTGCCCCCTGACGGGCGGTGGCCCAAAGGCGTTGGCCGCTGGTGGGCTTGCGCAAACCGTCCAGCGGCAGCGGGGGCATAGCGGGCGGGGAAACCCAAGGCGTTTGCGGTTCCGCCCCTCGCGTGCCCTTTTCCCGCCCAGCCGCGGGCCAAGGTTCTTTCCCACCCCCTGCCGACGCCGAGAGCAAGCCACTGGCCAAACCCGTCCCCGCGCGCTAGCTCTGCCCCATGCTGCGGCTTGTCTGGACCTTCGCGGGCGGTCTGGCGCTGGTCTTCGGACTGGCGGGGGTCGTGCTGCCGCTCTTGCCCACCACCCCCTTCCTGCTCCTCGCCGCCTTCTGCTTTGCCCGCGCCTCGCCGCGGCTGGAAATGTGGCTGGTCGAGCACCCCAGATTCGGCCCCCCGATCCGTCACTGGCGGGCCGAGCGCGCCATTACCCGCCGCGCCAAGACCGCCGCCCTGATCGCCATCGCCGCCACCTTCGGACTCAGCCTCGCCCTGCGCCTGCCGCCCTGGGTGCTGCTCGTGCAGGCCCTGACCCTGGGTGCGGTGACCCTGTTCCTCGTCACCCGCCCCGAACCGGGGCTTTCGGACGCCGCGTCGCCCGCCCCGCGCGACCCTTGACACCCGGCCTCCCCGGCGCTTGCATGGGCCACCCAAGGCCGGAGTCCCCCGTGCGATCCCACGTCCTCACCCTTGCCCGCTGGCTCGACCGCCTCACCCTGTGGTCCGCGATGACCGCGGCCGGGGTGCTCGCGCTGATGGTTCTGGTCAATGTCGTGCTGCGCTACGGCTTTGGTCGCGGCTCGATCCACCTGCAGGACCTCGCCGCCTATGCCTTTGCCGTCTTCGTCATCCTCTCGGTGCCGCTCTGCCACGCGCGGGGCGGCCATGTGCGCGTCGAGGCCCTGTCCGAACGTCTCCCCCCCGCCTATCTGCGCCGCGCCGACGCGCTGGCCTGGGCGCTGTTCCTGACCCCCGTCTTCGGGCTGATCCTCTGGGCGGGCTGGGGCGACGTGGCCTTTGCCTGGTCGATCCGCGAGGGCTCGTCGAACCCCGGCGGGATGCCCGGGCAATACCTGGTCAAGACCGCCCTGCCCCTTGCCGCGGCGCTGATGATCCTGCAGGGCCTCGCCGCCATCCTGCGCGGGCGCCAGCCATGAGCGCGCAGGAAATCCTGCTGGTCGTGCTGGTCCTCGGGCTGTTTCTGGGCATCCTGTCTGGCATCCCGGCCATGCTGGCCATCGCGGGCGTGCCGCTGGCACTGGCGCTGGTCGCCGGGCAATTCGGCCTTTTCCCGCTGAACTTCCTCGCCAACTTTCCCGCCCGCGTCTGGGGGGGGATGACCAACACGCTTCTGATGGCGGTGCCGCTCTTCGTGCTGATGGGGGTGTTTCTCGAACGCGCGCGGCTGGCCGAATCCATGCTGCGGGTGCTGTCGCGGCTTCTGGGCGGTTCGGCCAGCGGCATGGGGCTGGCGGTGCTGGCCTTTTCCGCGATCATCGCCGCCTCGACCGGGATCATCGGCGCCACCGTGGTGATGCTGGTGCTGATCGCCCTGACGCCGATGCTGCAGGCGGGCATCCCCCAACGCCAGGCGGCGGGGCTGATCTGCGCCTCGGGCACGCTGGGTCAGATCATCCCGCCGTCGATCCTCTTGGTGCTGCTGGGCGACCAGATCGGCAACACCTATCTGGAAGCCCAGCAACGCCGCGGCAATTTCGCGCCCGAACCCGTCTCGGTCGCCGACCTCTTCGCCGGCGCGCTGGTGCCGGGGCTGGTGCTGGTCGGGCTCTATGCGCTCTGGCTGATGCTGACCCTGCGCCGCCACCGGCCCCGCACGCCGACACCCCGCGAAAAGGTCGCCGTGACCGAGGTCGTCTTCACCTTCCTGCCGCCGGTCCTCCTGATCCTCGCCGTGCTGGGCTCGATCCTGGGCGGAATCGCCACTGCGACCGAGGCTGCCGGGCTGGGCGCCGTGGGGGCCGGGCTGATGGCCGCCTTTGCCCAGAGAGGCGCAGAGGGGGGACGCGCAGGCTGGGAACGCGCGCTGATCGCCGCCGCGGGCCTTGCCGCCTTCGCGCTGGTGGCGCTGCGGATCGCGGGGCTGGGCCGCGCCGCCCTCGACACGCCCGCCGGGATGGTCGCCGCGCTGGCCGCCGGGCTGATCGCGCTTGGCGTGCTGGTGGCCCTGGCCCGGCTGGCGCGCGGCGCCCTGCTGTCCGGCGCGCTGACCGAAACGATCCGCATTTCCGGCATGGTCTTTGGCATCGTCATCGCCGCCTCGATGCTGGCGTTGGTGTTTCGCGGCTTTGGCGGCGAACACGCGGTCGCCCACCTGCTGGGCACCCTGCCCGGGGGCGAAACCGGGGCGCTGGTGGCGGTGATGCTGCTGGTGTTCCTGCTCGGCTTCATCCTGGAGGCGGTCGAGATCATCTATAT
>CALEZJ010000166.1 GCA_937927885.1 uncultured Paracoccaceae bacterium
GGATCTGGCCGTGCAGGTCGCCCGCCTGGGCCTGCGCTGAGCCCTTCGCAGGGCGCGCTGTCACGGCGCCCCTGCGCAGGCCCCATTGCCTGGCGCGCAACCCGGATTATCTGTCTCCCGCCCCTTTCAACCCCGGAATTTGCATGTCCCTGAACCCGATTCGCCCGTGGCGCAACATCGAGCGGCGCAAGTCGCGGCAGATCATGGTTGGCCGCGTGCCGGTCGGAGGCGGCGCCCCGATCTCGGTCCAGACGATGACCAACACCGACAGTTCCGACGTCAAGGCGACGCTGGCGCAGATCATCGCCGCGGCCGAGGCCGGCGCAGACATTGTCCGCGTTTCCACCCCGGATGAATCCTCGACCCGCGCCCTGCGCGAAATCACCCGCGAAAGCCCGGTGCCGATCGTCGCCGACATCCATTTCCACTATCGCCGCGCCATCGAGGCAGCCCAGGCCGGGGCGGCCTGCCTGCGCATCAACCCGGGCAACATCGGCAGCGCCGACCGCGTGCGCGAAGTGGTCAAGGCCGCGCGCGACCACGGATGCAGCATCCGCATCGGCGTCAACGCGGGCAGCCTGGAAAAGCACCTCTTGGACAAATACGGCGAGCCCTGCCCCGAGGCCATGGTGGAATCCGGCCTCGACCATATCAAGCTTTTGCAGGACAACGACTTTCACGAGTTCAAGATCAGCGTGAAAGCGTCCGACGTGTTCCTGGCCGCTGCCGCGTATCAGCAACTGGCCGAGGCGACCGACGCGCCGATCCATCTGGGCATCACCGAGGCCGGCGGGTTCGTCGCGGGTGCGGTGAAATCGGCCATCGGCATGGGCAGCCTGCTGTGGGCGGGAATCGGTGACACAATCCGCGTCAGCCTGTCGGCCGACCCGGTCGAAGAGGTGCGCGTCGGCTACGAGATCCTGAAATCACTGGGCCTGCGCACGCGCGGCGTTCAGATCATCTCGTGCCCCTCCTGCGCGCGGCAGGGGTTTGACGTGATCAAGACCGTGGAAACCTTGGAAAAACGCCTGTCGCATATCAAGACGCCGATGTCCCTGTCGATCATCGGTTGTGTGGTCAATGGCCCGGGCGAGGCCCTGATGACCGATATCGGCTTTACCGGTGGCGGCGCCGGTTCGGGGATGGTCTATCTGGCGGGCAAGCAGGACCACAAACTGTCGAACGACAGGATGATCGACCATATCGTCGAACTGGTCGAAGCCCGCGCGGCCCAGATCGCCAGTCAGGCCGAGGCAGACGCCGCCGCAGCGCAGTGATCGCACAAACCTGAACGAAAAAGCGCCGCGAGAGGGAGGTCTCGCGGCGGCCAGATCGCCAAGCGCAGGGAGGTGCGCCCGGAAACGGGAGATGAAGAACCAGCAATGGCCACGCCCTTCATGGGCGTTGATAGCCGTCGCAAGGGCAATGGGCCTTGATCTGGATCAATCGACCGTCTGGCGCAGGAAATTGTCCGGCATTAGCCGCGCGTTAACCGCAAGCGACGAGTCTGACGAAAAGCCCAGAGCGATTCGCCATGACGCATGACCTGACCCGCCTTGCCCCTCCTCCGCCGCCGCGCGCGCAAGGGTCCGGCATGGCCACCAGCCCCTCGGGCCGCGCGATCCGGGCGCTCAGCGGGCGGCAAAAGGCCGCGATCCTGGTACGACTGCTGCTGGCCGAGGGGGCAGATCTGAAACTCGCCTCGCTGCCCGATGACATGCAGGCCGATCTGACCGCCCAGATTGCCCAGATGCGCCTCGTCGACCGCGATACGCTGGCGGCGGTGGTCAGCGAATTTGTCGAGACCCTGGAACAGGTCGGGCTCAGCTTTCCCGGGGGGATCGAGGGGGCGCTCAAGGCGCTGGACGGCCGCCTCAGCCCCGGTGCGACCGGGCGGCTGCGGCAGATGGCGCGCAATCGCGGCGATACCGACCCCTGGGATGTGATCCAGCACGCCGAGGCCGCGGTCCTGGTCGAGGTTCTGGAACCCGAAAGTGCCGAGGTGGCCGCCGTCGTGCTGTCGAAACTGCCGGTTGCGCGTGCCGCCGACCTTCTGGGCCGCATGCAGGGGGATCGGGCGCGCCGGGTCGCCTATGCCGTTGCGATGACCGAATCCATCGCGCCCGAGTTGGTCGCGCGCATCGGCGAATCGATCGCCCGCCAACTCGACGGCCGGCCCTCGCGCGCCTTCGTCGCGGCGCCTGCGGCCCGGGTTGGTGCGATTCTCAATTCTGCCAGCGCAAATGTGCGCGCAACCTTGCTGGATGGGTTGCGCCTGCAGGACGCCGATTTCGCCGACGGGGTGTCGAAGGCGATTTTCACCTTCGCGCATCTGCCCGAACGCGTCTCTCCGCGCGATGTGCCCAAGGTCTTGCGCGAATTGCCGCAGTCGGACCTGGTGACCGCGCTTGCCGCGACCCTGCCCCTGCCCGACAGCGCCGAAGGGCGTGCCGCCGAATTCCTGCTGGCCAACATGTCGCAGCGCATGGCTGCCACCCTGCGCGACGAGGTGGAAAGCCGAGGCAAGGTCAAACCGAAGGAGGCCGAATCCGCCCTCGCCGCCACTGTCGCCGCGGTGCGCAGCCTGTCCGACGCGGGCGAAATCGCGCTGATCACTCCCGATGACGACTGAGGCGGGGTAGCGTCCTGCCGGGATCGCGCGCCACATGGTCCCGCTCGGACCCTCACCTGCGAGGGGTCCACCTTTTCGGGCGGGAACGACGGGAGGGCGAAGGGCCGGCAAGGATACGGGACGACCTGTCGCCGAAGGAAATCGCATTGCGCTCCCCCGCCCTGCGCGATGCGCTGCCTGATTCAGGCGCGCATTTGCCCCAAACGCGCCGACGCCCCCGTGTGGGCTGGCTCAATCCTCGGCGGGTGGCGGTGTCAGCAGCGTCTCGAACCGGCGCTTTTGCTGCGCGCTCCACGACAGCGTCAGCCTGGTGGCCTCGTCGCCGCTCTCCTCGCCCAGGACGATCCCCTCGGCATAGGCCCAGGCCCGCGCGCGGCCCGCTGGACAGCAGCCGCAGGTCGCTGCAGGTCTTGGACAGCTTGACCGCGACGCGCTTGAGCACGCCCGACAACTGGACGAAAGC